>JAZOCH010000191.1:0-3618 GCA_045596425.1 Acutalibacteraceae bacterium
GCACCCCCCATTTATATATCGCTCGTTATATATCGTATGTTATTTTATCATAAACCGTCGAGTCCGTCAATAGAGTTTTTGAAAAATCGTCGTATTCTTGTCTGCCGTAATGACAAAAACAGGCACAGTCGATAATCGACCGTGCCTGCTTTTTTATAGGTCATTCAAAACAATATCCGCCAAGGACTCGCGGCGCACCGCCACATAGTCCTGCTCACCGTTCACCATAATCACGGGGAAGCGCGGATAACGGTTATAGTTGGATGCCATCGAATAGTTGTAAGCGCCTGTTGTCAGCACGGCAATCAAATCGCCGCGCGCCAAACTGCTCGGCAGTGTAATCTTCTCTTGCAAAATGTCACCGCTCTCACAGCAACGCCCTGCCAAGTCGCACAGCATATCGCACGCCTCGTCCATCTTGTCCGCCGCCACCACGGTATACGCCGACTGATACAGCGCATAACGGGGGTTATCCCCCATACCGCCGTCCACGCAGACATACGTCTTATAGCCGGGGATGGTCTTAACAGCACCAACGGTATACAGCGTCACACCGGCATCCGCAACAATACTGCGCCCGGGCTCCATATGCACGAGCGGCATCGGGATACCGCGCTGTGCCACCATCCGCTTCATTGTGTCCGCCACCTCGGCGATATTGGCGCGAATGTCAATGGCAGGGTCGCTCTCAACGTATCGCACGCCGTAGCCGCCGCCAATGTCCAGTTCACGCGTAACAAAGCCCGTGTCCTTTTGCAGGTCGGCGATGAAATCCAACATAATTTCCGCCGTGCGGATGTACACATCCGAGTCGAACACCATCGAACCGACGTGACAATGAAAACCACACAGGTCAATATGCTCCTTTTGCAAGGTGTGCAACGCAATCTCCATCGCCATCCCGTTTTCGATGGCAAACCCGAATTTGCAATCCACCTTACCCGTGGCAACCGCCTCGTAGGTATGGGGGTCTACACCGGGGGTCAGGCGAAGCATCACGCGCTGGCGTACGCCAAGCTGTGCGGCGATTGCATCGATGGCATCCACCTCTTCACGGCAGTCAGCGATGATACAGCCGACACCGCTTTCCATCGCGAAGCGGATATCCTCATCGGTTTTGAGGTTGCCGTGAAAATAGGTCTTTTCCATCGGGAAGCCGGCGTTCTTGGCGGTATACAGCTCGCCGCAGGACACCACGTCCACGCCCATACCTTCTTCTCCGACGATCTTGTACATCTGCGTGAAGCTGCACGCCTTGGATGCAAACAGCGGGCAAGAGCCTTCACCGAAGAAATCGCGCATCGCCTCAACATATACACGAGCGTTCTCGCGGATGCGTTGCTCGTCCATCACATACAGACCCGAGCCGTATTTTTTCACCAGCTCCGTCGCGTCGTGACCACCGAACAGCAACCGCTTGCCGTCTGTGGACACCGACAGATTGGTGCAAAGGGAATTGGGGTTCATTGTATCTACCATTCCTTACATTATACTTCGATGCCAACCTCGCGCATACAAGCGAGCAAGGTCTGCTCATGAGGCGCCTCCATAGGCGTCAGCGGCAAGCGCAGGACGTTGTCACCATAGCCCATTCTCGCCATCGCCGCCTTGACGGGGATGGGGTTAACTTCGCAGAACAGCGCGTCCACCAGATCGAGATAAGCAAGCTGCATCTCCAATGCGCCCTGCATATCCCCATCGAGGTATTTGTGGCACATCGCCGAGGTCTCGGCAGGCACCAGATTGGACAGCACCGAAATCACACCCTTGCCGCCCAGCGACATCACGGGTACGATCTGGTCGTCGTTGCCCGAATAAATATCCAACTTATCCCCCGCGAGCTTCGCGATCTGCGCTACCTGCGAGATGTTACCACTCGCTTCTTTGATGGCAACGATGTTGGGATGCTCTGCGAGCTTAGCGCAGGTGGCAGGGGTGATATTGCAGCCCGTACGCGACGGCACGTTGTACAGAATGACGGGCTTAGTGGACACGTCCGCAATCGCGGTAAAGGACTGAATAAGGCCGCCCTGCGTCGCCTTGTTGTAATAAGGCGTGCACACCAGCATCGCATCGGCACCGATTTCGCACGCGTACTTGGTCAGCTCCACCGCATAGGCAGTGTCATTGGAGCCGGTGCCGGCAATAACAGGCACGCGGCCTGCCACGCGCTCCACCGCGAAGCGCAGAACCTCCTTGTGCTCCTCGTCGGTCAGCGTGGACGCCTCGCCCGTCGTGCCGGTGGCGACAATCGCATCAATGCCCTGCGCGAGCTGCCAATCGATCAAGCGGCCGAATGCCTCGTAATCTACCTCGCCCTGTGTGTTCATCGGCGTGATAATGGCGGTCGCCGCGCCTGTAAATACCGTGTTCTTCATATTGTTAACTCCCTTTCAAAGAAAAATGATAGCTCCCAAAGTGAGAGCTATCATCCGAATGTCCATAAAACACGCAGGGTAACCCACTGCGTCGGATTCCTCAGAATAGCTCTCCGCATCTCTGCGACAACAGACTAGCTCTTAATCCCGTCTGCCAGAACGACGTTTTACCATTCGTCGCCTTCGGCACTGCTCCCTTTCGGCGGTTCCGCCTCGGCCGGCGTTCTACAAACCGCGTACTGATGATACAGCGCACCTCTATCTGTGGATTTAATTGTAATATACACTACGCGGTTTGTCAACCGTTTTTTTGATAAATCTTTATCAGATTTTGACGATACCGAGAATCTCCAAAATGGAGGTTACCAGAATCAACGCAATGCACACGGGCGCAATATACTTGATGACTACAGTGAACAGTTTTTGGCTCTTCATCACCATACCGCCCTGCTGTGCTTCCTCGATGAGCGTGCGCGGCTTAATAACGTAGCCGACGAAAATGCAGGTCAAGATCGCGACGATCGGCATCATCACGCTGTTGCTGATAAAGTCGAAGAAGTCGAGGAAATTCATCCCGATGATGGAAACGCCGCTCCAAACGCCGTGACCGAGCGAGGAAGGCAGGCCCAACGCCACGCACAACAGCAGTACCAGACCGCAGGTGACGTAACGATTCCATTTCAACTTATCCTGAATAATGGACACCACCGTCTCCATCAGTGAAATGGAGGAGGTCAGGGCCGCAAACAGCACCAGCACGAAGAACGCTGCACCGATAATGGTACCACCCGGCATACTTTCAAACACCTTCGGTAGGGTGATGAACATAAGTCCCGGGCCCTTGCCGAGGGCGCTCTGATCGCCTCCGGAGAATGCAAACACCGCCGGCACGATCATCAGACCCGCGATGAATGCGATGCCGGTGTCGAAGATCTCGATCTGGTGGACCGAGGACTCAATACTGACATCCTTCTTCATATACGAGCCGTAGGTAATCATAATGCCCATCGCGAGGGACATTGAATAGAACAGCTGACCCAGTGCCGCAAGCACGGTCGTCGCCGAGAAGTTCTTAAAGTTGGGCGTGATATAATACAGCACACCCTCAAACGCGCCGGGGATAAACATCGTATATACGGCGATAAGGATGGAAAGTACCACCAGCACAGGCATAATAATCTTACTGCCCTTTTCGATGCCCTTCTCAACGCCGAGAATGACCACCAGCGCCGTAAGTCCC
>JAZOCH010000192.1:0-3393 GCA_045596425.1 Acutalibacteraceae bacterium
CAAAACGGCATAAACATTCCGCGAAAAGGCATCGCTTTTGCCTTTTTCGGCAGGATTTTCCCCGTTTAGAGGGGGTTTTTATCCACCAAAGGGGTGGTATTTTCAGCCGGTTGCACAAAAAAATCGCGCAAAACGCAAAAACTCGATCTTATTACCAGTTTTGGTAATTATAGGTAATGCCAGACCGTATTTGTGCCAAATTTCGTTGCTTGATCGCAAAATCTTGGGGCAGATTGCAAAAAAAGAAGCGTTTTTTCTTCCCAATGTCGTAAAAACCGCTTGTCCCGTTTTTGACGGTTCGTGTGACCGCCTTGGAGGAAGGCACCCCTTGATTTTTGTTCAAACTGTCCAAAAACTGCCCCCTTTCGTTTGGTTGACAATGTGCAGTTGTGTGGCTATAATACACGAAGTTAACCAAATTGCACCCCCGAAACCGAGCAACGCAATCCCCTCGCTCGGCACCGCGGAGGACACGTAATCCGCCGTCTTATGGAAGGCGAGGGAAATTTTGCATAAGTTTGCGCCAACAGCACAAACTGAACGTGTCCCCCAAGTACAGAAAGGAAGCATTTATGGATAAGAACAAGATTGCCCATCTGTTGGAGATCGGTAAGCGCATCGTATTAAGCCGTAAGTTTGCGGCGATCGTGCTTGCCTGCTCGACCTTGTTGATGTCAACGTTGGTATCGGTTTATTCCCGTGCAGTCACCGTCACCGACGGCTCCGAAAGCCATATGGTGCTGACGATGCACCGCGACCCCTACAAGGCGTTGCAAGCCGCCGGCGTGACGATGTCCGAGCACGACGAGATCGAAGTCAGCGAGGACGAATCCACCATCACCATCAACCGCGCTATGACCGTAGAGGTCAAGGCGGACGGCGTATCCACTCTGTTATATATGGTGGACGGCACTGTGGCGGATGCCCTTGCCAAGGCGGAGGTTTCCGTCGGCAAATACGACACGATGAACACCGAGATGACTACCCCCGTCACCGATGGTATTTCGATTGAGGTTGACCGTGTCGCTTACCGCGATTACACCGTTAATGAAACCATCCCCTATACCACCAACACCAAATACACCAATGTTCTCACCCCCGGCAAGGTGGTCGTCAACAAGAACGGTGTGAACGGCAGTAAGACCATCACCTACCGCGAGACCATCGTCAACGGACAGGTCGTGGAAACCGCCAAAGTCAGCGAGAAGGTCGTAAAGAACGCCGTGACCAAGGAAGTGCTTAAAGGCTCCTCCTACGGCACGCCGCTGTCCAAGGCGCCCTACAACATTGCACTCAATGCGAAAAATCAGCCGGTCAACTATAAGAAGGTGTACACCGCCAAGAGCTGCACCGCCTATTCCATCGGCACGCGCGGCGCTTCGGGTATGAAGCTGGGAGTCGGCACCATCGCCGTCAACCCCAAGGTCATCCCCTACGGCACCAAGCTGTGGATCACCTCGGCGGACGGCAAGTTCGTCTACGGTTATGCCATCGCCGCCGATACAGGTTCCTTCGTTAACGGCGGCAAGACCTTCGCCGATCTGTATTTCGGCTCTTACAAGGAGGCGTGCTATTTCGGCCGCCGCAACCTCAACATTTACGTCATCGGGTAATTCTACGGACGGCAAGACGCATCTTGCCGTCCGTTTTTTATCGTGTGAGAAGGTTACAAAAGTGTAACTTGCTTTTGCCCTCGCCTGTGCTATACTGGAATCGAAAAAGAAAGCAAAGGGGAGAACCACGATGTTTTGGGGAAAACTGTTGGAAATTCTCGATACGTCTATGCCCACACCGACATCCTACGGGGTGTTTCACTTGGTAAGCTTCGCTCTGACCATTCTTATCGCGGTGCTGCTGTGTATCTATTGCAAGGATACCGCGCGGTATGCGCGCCGTATGGTGCTTATTACCTCGATTGTCGTACTGCTGTTGGAGGTGTATAAGCAAATCAACTACACCTTCACGTTTGACGGCACTACCATTACCGCCGACTATCAGTGGTACGCCTTCCCGTGGCAATTCTGCTCAACGCCGATGTATATCGGTCTGCTCGCCGGCCTCACGCGCGGCAAGCTCCACCAATCGCTGTGCGCGTATCTTGCCACCTTTGCGGTGTTTGCCGGCGTGTGCGTGATGGTCTATCCCAACGACGTGTTTATTTCCACCATCGGCATCAACATCCAGACGATGATCTGCCACGGCTCGATGGTCTTCATCGGTATCTACTTGCTCGCTACCGGCTACGTTAAGTTGGAGCACAAAACCATCCTCAAAGCCATCCCCGTGTTCTGTGCCGTTATTGCAGTGGCGATCGTGCTCAACGAAATCGCCTACGCAACGGGTTTGTTGGAAACCGAAACCTTCAATATGTTCTTCATCAGCCCTCACTGCGATCCGTCCTTGGCGGTCTATTCCATCGTGCAGGAGCACGTGGCGTTCCCGTGGTGCTTAATTATCTACATTGCCGCATTTACGCTGGCGGCGTATTTGATTTTGCTCATCGCTATGGGTGTCAAGGCGCTCGTCTCGAAAGCTACTGCCGCGAAAAAACAAGAAATTACGGTAAATTAAAAATACCCCTTTACAAACCGAAAAGTTTGTGGTATACTACCGTTTGTCTGCGCGACAGACACATTCGGTCTCTCGGATCGTGGAGTACGCCCCACCGGGGATTCACCGTTTCCCGACACTGAGACTCCCGAAAATATTGTAAAGAGGTGTATGTATTATGATGTTACCCGAAGAGAAAACCGCGATTATGCAGCAGTACGCTACCCACGAAGGCGACACCGGTTCCCCCGAGGTTCAGATTGCTGTGCTGACCAAGCGCATCAACGACCTGACCGAGCACTTGAAGGCTCATCCGAAGGATCACCACAGCCGCCGCGGTCTGTTGAAGATGGTCGGCCATCGCCGCAACCTCCTCAACTACCTGACCAAGAAAGACATCAACCGCTATCGCGCGATTGTCGAGAAGCTGGGTCTGCGTAAATAATGTAAGCCATGAGGCAGGCGGGGAAATTCCCCTCCTGCCTCGTCTTGCGCTTAAACCCACCGCAAAACCCGTCCGTTTCGGAGGACAAGTCGGTCTTTTAGCAGTGAAACGAGGTCTGCCAACGCCTGCGCAGACTTGGTTTTATTGCTAAAATCCGTGCGTCCTCCGTGGAAATAAACAATCAAAATGGAGGTAAACCACTATGTTCGACACTTTCCGTACGTTTGAGACCACGTTGGCAGGCCGTCCGCTGGTCGTTGAGACCGGCAAGATGGCGCAGCTCGCCAACGGCTCCTGCATGGTGCGCTACGGCGACACCACCATTCTCTGCACCGCCACCGCGTCGGCGAAGCCGCGTGACGGCATCGACTTCTTCCCCATGTACGTGGACTATGAGG
>JAZOCH010000193.1:0-3031 GCA_045596425.1 Acutalibacteraceae bacterium
CGCATTGAGTCGTTCCATCAGGTGCCGATAGCCGACAACCGCGCCGCGCGGAGACCAGTGCGTGGGGTCGCCCCAGTTACTGTATACCTCGTATTGTGCCTTCGATTCTAACAATATCGACTTGAACGACACGGTGTTGACCGTGGTGTGATTCTCCAAATAGGTGATTACCTGATCTGTTTTGGATATATCTCCGATCGGCTTTATGCTGCTGATAAACTGCTCGGGGTAGATTGAGTGCTTATCGTAGCATTGTACGTAATAGAAAGGAATGTTTTTTGCCGCCAGCCAATCGCTGACCGTCTGATAACTTTCCCCGATTTGGGCAACCTCTTCTTCTGTGCGCAGGTTGACGTGCGCATAATCCTTAATCATCGCATCCGTGGCGTAGTTAATATCCCCATCTTGCCCGATCAAGTGATTCGATTTTGATAACATTCGATCGAAAACCCGAAATTGCAACGTCGCATTTGCCGTAATCAAGTCTTGACGCAAACCTAAATGGTCCATAAACCACGTTTCAAAATCTGCCGTGAAATTTTCGTTCAAACCCGTCTGCGTGGTGACAGACGGAAAGTCAGCCAACGTGCGATTTTCGTCTTCGGAAACGCCGCCGCTTGTCCAACGCGTGAAAAACAGCGGCACAGCAAGCACCGCAAGAAACAACGCAATGAACAGAATGTTGTATAGTTTTTTAATCATATGCATCCCTCAAAACTGGAAGTAAATAAAGGCCGAGTAAGTATTCGAGGCCACTTGCAGTATACACAGTACCAACGCCAGCAACAGAACCACGTCCCGACACACAACTGTTACCGCCGCAGGAAGCTTCTCGCCAACAGCGCAAAGGAGCTTTTTGGGGATGGGCGTGGACATAATAATCGCTATAATCAAGGCACAAAGCGTCCACTTATCCAAATAATAGCTCGGCAGCATATAGTCGGCATTAACCGCATTGTACAAACCAAACATGGACAGCGTATAATGCACACCATGCCTCATTCCGGGGGCGCGGAAGAATACCCAACCAATAACGACCACAAGCAGCGTGTATATGTGGCTGATTGCATCCATCACACAGGTCATCACGCGCGAGCGTTTGCGCGGTTCTGCTTTTTTCAATTTTTCACGCACAATACGCTCAGTAATATTGAAAAAGCCGTGCCAAATACCCCAAGCAATAAAGGTGTACGCAGCACCGTGCCAAATGCCGGTCAGGCAAAATACGATGGCGACGTTCCAATAGACGTGCTTGCGATTCCCACCAAGTGGTATGTAGACGTAATCGCGGAAAAAGGACGACAACGAGATGTGCCATCTTCTCCAAAATTCTGTAATCGATTTAGAAATATAGGGATAGTTAAAGTTTTCAAGGAAATGGAAACCGAACATCCGCCCCAAGCCAATCGCCATATCACTGTATCCCGAAAAATCGAAAAACAGTTGCAGGGAATACGCAATAATTCCCAACCACGCAACGGCAACCGAGTTTGTAAACGGGTCGTTGGCAAAAATCGCATTCGCCGTCACCGCAAGCGTATCCGCCAGAATGATCTTCTTGAACAGGCCGATGATAAACCGCCGTATGCCACAGGAAAAATCCTCCAAACTAACCTGCCGATTGTCGATCTCCTCGGCAATGTCCTTGTATCGCACAATCGGGCCGGCAACAAGCTGGGGGAACAAGCTGACGTACATAGCGAGCTTGAAAATATTCTTCTGCACCGGCACCTCTCCACGATATACGTCCACCACGTAGGAAAGGCTCTGGAACGTGAAGAAGGATATGCCGATCGGCAGGACGACCTCGGTGATTGAAATCGTAGTCTTGAAGAGATCCTCCAAAATGGAAATCGCGAAATTAAAATATTTGAAATAGAACAAAAGCAGCAGATTGATCGCGGCAGTGACAAACAGGAGAAACCCACGCCACGTTTTCTTGCTCGCTTTCTCAATCATCCGAGCGCCAAGATAGTTGACGCAGATGCTGGCAAGCAAAATCCAAAGAAACGAGGGCTTGTTCCACGCATAGAACACCAAGCTGACCAATAGCAACCAATAATTCCGCACGCGCCCACGAAGCAAATAGTAGCCTAATAGGACAACCGGAAGGAAAACAAATAAAAACACCGCATTACTGAATACCACTGTTTATCCTCCAAAACATCGTATTGGGTGACACAAGCGATTCGCATCACCCTTGTATTAACAAATCGCCGTCTTTTTAGACAGCGATTTGTTGTAAAAAGTGTAAAATCTTTTATTTCTCCTCGATGACGGTTTTGCCGCCCATATAGGGTTGCAGTGCCTTCGGGATGGCGATGGAGTATTTCCCACCGTCAAAGCGCAGATTGTTTTCCATAAACGCAATGAGCATACGCGGCGGTGCCACCACGGTGTTGTTGAGGGTGTGGGCAAGGTACTTGTTGCCGTCCTCGCCCTTGACGCGAATACCCAGACGGCGCGCCTGTGCGTCACCGAGGTTGGAGCAGGAGCAGACCTCGAAATACTTGCCCTGCTTGGGAGACCACGCCTCGACGTCGTAGGACTTGACTTTGAGGTCCGCGAGGTCGCCCGAGCAGCATTCCAGCGTGCGCACGGGGATATCCAGCGAGCGGAACAGCTCCACCGAGTAGCTCCACATCTTGTGGAACCAGTCCATACTCTCCTCGGGCTTGCAGATAACGATCATTTCCTGCTTCTCGAACTGGTGGATGCGGTAGATGCCGCGCTCCTCAATGCCGTGCGCGCCCTTCTCCTTGCGGAAGCAGGGGGAATAGCTCGTCAGCGTCAGCGGCAGCTCCGCCTCGTTGGTGATGGTGTCGATAAACTTACCGATCATCGAGTGCTCGCTGGTGCCGATGAGATAGAGGTCCTCACCCTCGATCTTGTACATCATCGCATCCATCTCTTCAAAGCTCATCACGCCCGTGACGACGTTGGAACGAATCATAAAGGGCGGAATGCAATACGTAAAGCCCTTATCAATCATAAAATCGCGCGCGTACGTGAGCACCGCGGAATGTAACCG
>JAZOCH010000194.1:0-2762 GCA_045596425.1 Acutalibacteraceae bacterium
ACCTGCGCCGCCTGCTCCTGCGTCATACCGTAGGTATCCATCAAGGTCTGGTAGCCCAGCGCTTCTTCCATCGGATTTAAGTCCTCGCGCTGTAAGTTTTCAATCAGCGCCAGCTCCGCGGCCTCTTGCTCGTTCATATCGCGCACCACGACAGGCACCTCGGTGAGCCCTGCCATACGGGACGCGCGCCAACGGCGCTCACCGGCGACAAGCTGATAACTGCCGTCGGGCATCGGGCGCACCAGTAACGGCTGTAACACGCCGTGCTGGGCAATCGAGGCGGACAGGTCCGCCAGCGCCTCGTCGTCAAACTGCTTACGCGGCTGGTCACGGTTGGGGATGATCTCCTCAATCGGCAGGGTGACGGTGCGCGCACCGTCCTCCAACGAATTTTCCGATAACAGCATATCCAGTCCCTTGCCGAGACCGCCTATTTTGAATGCCATAACAACTTCCTCCTATGTTGACGGGACAGAAAACCCGTCCCTTACCGATATTTTCTTAAATCTGTCGCTCCAAAATCTCCTCGGTCAACGCGCGGTACGCCTTGGCGCCCTTGGACGCCTTGTCGTAGTAGTTGATCGGTCTGCCGAAGCCCGGCGCCTCCGCTAAGCGCACACTGCGCGGAATGACGTTGGCGTACACTTTACGAGGAAAGAACTTTTTGACCTCCGCGACCACCTGCTGGGTGAGGTTGGTGCGCCCGTCATACATCGTAAACACCACGCCCTCCAATTCAAGGTTGGGGTTATACGCGCGCTTGACCTGCCGCACGGTGGCAATAAGCTGGGAAAGTCCCTCCAACGCGTAAAACTCCGGCTGTACGGGCAACAGCACCGTATCCGCTGCCACCAACGCGTTGAGTGTCAGCAGACCCAGTGCCGGCGGACAGTCGATGAGGATGTAGTCATACTGCTCGCGGAACGGCGCGAGCGCCGCTTTGAGGCGGCTCTCGCGATGCGGCAGGTCCACCATCTCAATCTCCGCGCCTGCCAGTGCCATACTCGACGGCACCACGGACAGCCCTGCAAACGCCGTCTTGACCGCCGCGTCCTCGATACCGTCGGCTCCGGCGAGCAGGTCGTAGGTGGACAGCTTGACCTTGCGCTTATCCAGCCCGACACCGCTGGTCGCGTTGCCCTGTGGGTCAATGTCCACCAGCAACACCCGTTTTCCCAGCTCGCCCATCACCGAGGCGATATTCACCGCGGTCGTGGTCTTGCCCACACCGCCTTTTTGTGTCACCACTGCCAGTATTTTTGCCATTTTACTACCTCTTTTATATAAGGAATATCAATAAATACAGTGTAACATAGATTTTCGGCGCTGTAAACCCATTATTTTTGTTTCACGTGAAACATCTCGCCCGTTTTCGCACGGCAAAAGGGATTTTTTCACACAAAGCGGATACACTGTGTGTAAAGTGAGGTGTGCCTATGCTGCAAAACAAGACTCTCCGCCGGTTAGCGGCGGACGTGGTGTATATTGCCCTCGGCAGTGGGTGCTTCGGGTTATCGGTGTCGCTGTTTTCCGCCCCCAACGACATTGCCCCCGGCGGCGTGACGGGACTTGCCACCCTCGCCAACCATCTGTGGGGGGTGCCCATCGGCGCCTTGACCGTCACCGCCAACATTCCGCTGATTCTCATCGCGTGGTTGCGGCTTGGTCGAGCGTTTGCCGCGCGCACCCTGCTTGGTCTGACACTGTCGTCGCTGGTCATGGATACGATGGCAAGGGTTTTGCCGCCGTTTTCGGGCGATCGCCTGCTCGCGGCGGTGTTCGGCGGTGTGTTGACGGGTGTGGGGTTGGGGCTTATCCTCTCGCGCGGCGCTACCACAGGCGGCGCCGAGGTGGTGGCGCGGTTGCTGGAACGCCGCTGGCCGTACGTCCCCATCGGGCGGCTGTTATTGTTGCTCGACGGCGGCGTGATCGCGCTGTCCGCCCTGGTATACCGCGAAATGGAAAGTCCGCTGTACGCCATTATCCTCGTATACGTTGCTTCGCTTATCACCGACCGCCTTGTCTACGGCGGACGGCGCGGCAAAACGGTGCTTATCATCAGCCGCCGTCACGCCGCCATCACCCGTCGGGTGCTGGACGAGCTGGGGCGCGGCGTTACCTTGCTCACCGCCAGCGGCGGCTTTACGGGAGAGCCGCAGCAGGTGTTGTTATGCGCCGTGCGGCGCACCGAGCTGTTCACCCTCAAACAAATCGTCAGCGACGTGGATGCCGCCGCGTTTGTGCTGCTCCTCACCGCTGACGAGGTGTTGGGCAGTGGGTTTTCGGCGTTGGAGGTGCCGCGCACACACCGCAAAGATTGACAAAATGCGCAAAATCGTGTAAAATGCCTCTTATCGGCATCCCTGCGGCAATCGGGAGCGCCGACAGAGAGGGAGTGTCAATATGCCAACTGCTCAGGCCACGCGCCCGATAACCGCGGTTACCGTGCGCGAAGTGACGACCAAGCGCGATTTGCGCCGTTTTGTCGATTTCCCCAATCAGTTATATAAGGATTCCCCCTATTTCGTGCCGGCGATGTTCGGTGACGACGTTGCGGACTGGGACAAGAAAAAGAATCCGGCGTTCGAGTATTGCGAGTCGCGTTGCTGGCTGGCGGAGCGCGACGGCGAGATCGTCGGGCGCATCGGCGCCATTCTCAGCCACAAATCCAACGCCACGTGGGGTACCAACCGTATGCGCTTTACGCAGGTGGACTTCATCGATGACGCCGCGGTGTCCGACGCGCTGTTTGCCACCGTTGA
>JAZOCH010000195.1:0-7658 GCA_045596425.1 Acutalibacteraceae bacterium
TCCTTCAGATCGTCGGCGGTCAGGTCGACGTCCTGGGTCACGCCCTTTTCTTCCTTCATCTTGTCGATGAGTTCCTCGAAGTACTTCTTACCGACTTCCATAACAACGTCGGAGTACATCTGGATGAAACGGCGATAGCAGTCGTACGCCCAGCGAGCGTTGCCGGACTTCGCCGCCATGGTCTCAACAACGTCCTCATTCAGACCGAGGTTGAGGATGGTATCCATCATACCGGGCATCGAAGCGCGAGCGCCCGAACGCACGGAAACCAGCAGGGGGTTCTCCTTGTCACCGAACTTCTTGCCGGTGTTCTCTTCCATCTTGTCGATGTATTCCATGATCTGTGCCTGAATATCATCGTTGATTTTACGACCGTCCTCGTAATACTGCGTGCAAGCCTCCGTGGTGACGGTGAAACCCTGCGGAACAGGCAGACCGATCTTGGTCATCTCCGCCAGGTTTGCGCCCTTACCGCCGAGAAGCTCACGCATTGACGCGTCGCCTTCTTTGAACAGGTAGACAAACTTGTGACTCATCTTTTTACCTCCAAAAAAAACGTTTTTCCTTATGGGTGCGTGGGCTTGTCCCCCATCAGCCCCATAAAGCCATCTAACATTATAACAGATGATATCCGTTTTGGCTACTCTTTTTTTTGTTTTTTTGTAATTATTCCCTTTTGACCGAATTTGCCATAATAAATAGGAAAGAATAAGGCAATTTTGCCGATATGAATAAGCGCTCATCAAAAAACTCTTGCGACGACGGAAGGAATTTGGTACAATAAAGATGTATACGGTATTTTAGCACTTATGGGAGGGACGGCGTATGCTGTTCGGCAGAAAAAGCGGCGGTATTGACTTCGTTGTGGTAGGTCTCGGCAACCCCGGCATGGCGTATGAAGGCACACGGCACAACGCCGGCTGTGCGGCGCTCGCCGAGCTTGCTCGACGCAATGGGATTGAGCTGAATAAAAAGCAGTTTAAGGCGCTCACGGGCGTGGGTACCGTAGCAGGGAAGAAAACGCTGCTCTTGTTTCCGCAGACCTTTATGAACAATTCGGGTGAAGCGGTGCAGGCGGCGATGGCGTTTTATAAGCTGACCCCCGACCGCCTGTTGGTGCTGTCGGACGATATTTCGCTGGATATCGGTGGTGTGCGGGTGCGTAAGAAGGGCAGCGACGGCGGACAAAAGGGGCTTCGCAACATCATCACCCATCTCGCTACGGACGGGTTTGCCCGTGTACGCATCGGCGTCGGCAAAAAACCGCACCCTGCCTATGATTTGGCGGATTGGGTGCTGTCGAAATTCAAGAAAGACGAACAGCCTGCGATGGAGCAGGCGTACGAAAACGCGGCGGCTGCGGCAGAACTCATTGTCGGCGGTCGCATCGACGAGGCAATGAACAAGTTTTCGCATTAAAACGGGGTTACCGATATGAGCCTATGGGATAAGGGACTGGCGCAACTGCCCGTCTACCAAAACGTGTGCGACGATATCCGTGGGGGCCGCACGCCCGTGTCGGTCATCGGTACGGCGCACATCCATAAAGCATTGTTGGCGGCAGGGCTCAAACAGAGCCTTGGCCGCCGCATTGTGCTGCTCGCAAGTGACGAGGCGGAGGCGGCGCGGCTCACGGAGGACGTGCGCGCATTTGGCTTGCGCACACTCCAACTTCCTGCGCGCGAATTATCCCTGCGACTGGTGGAATCCGCCTCACGGGAATATGAACAGATGCGCCTCGGCACCTTTGCCGCGATGGCAGAGGGCAACTACGATTGTGTGGTCGCCTGCGTGGATGCGGCGATTCAGTATACCATCCCCCCCGACACGCTGTTGGCACGCACGTTGGAATTGACCGCAGGCGTGCGCTTGCCTGTGGATGACCTGCCGACGGCTTTGGCGGCGGCAGGGTATGAGCGGTGTGAGCAGATTGAAGGCGCCGGCCAGTTTGCGGTGCGCGGCGGCATCGTCGACGTGTACCCTGCCGACAGCGAGGCACCCATCCGTATAGAGCTGTGGGGCGATACGGTGGACACCATCGCCTATTTTGATATACTTTCGCAACGGCGCACCGACACGCTGTCGTCGGTGGGCATTCCGCCTGCCGCGGAGCTGATGTATGACGACCCTGCGGCATTGGCAGCAAAAATCGAAACGCTTGCCGCCGCTCAACGCGGCAAGCTCGCGGATACCGTGCGAAAAAATCTGCTCTGCGACGTGGACCGTCTGCGCGGCGGTGTTTCGCCTGCGTCGGTTGACCGCTATTTGCCGCTGTTTTACGAGCCGGCGAACCTGTTCACCTATGCGCGTGACGCGCTGATTCTTGTCAGTGAGCCTGCTAAGGTTAAGGAACGGGTGCGCACGTATCACTGGCAGTTAAATCAAGATATCGAAGCGATGCTTGAAGACGGCACGCTTTGCCGCGGTCTCACCGCGTATGCACCGACGTGGGAAGAGATAGCTGTGCACCTCGCACGCGCAAACACGGTGCTGTTGGATGCGTTTGCCCGTGCGACGGGGGATATCCGTCCAAAAGCGCTGTACACCATACAGGCACGACAGTTACCCATTTGGTCTGGACGGGTGGAATTGCTGGTCACCGACCTGCAAGACCTGCTCTCACGCCGATTGGCGTGTGTGGTACTGGCAGGCGGCGAAGATAAGGCGGCGCAGACGCTTGCCGACGACCTGCGCAAAGCAGGTTTACCTGCCATCTACGCCAAAGCGCCCGATGCGCCCGTGCGTGGGCAGGTGTTGGTCACCGCAGGCGGACTGTCCGCCGGCATCGAATTGCCCGACGCGCATCTGGCGGTTATCACCCACGGACGGGTGGTGCAGACGGCGCGCCGTCCGCGTCGTATCCGCAAGGAAAAGGGGATGGAGATTCACAGCCTGTCGGAATTGCAGGTGGGGGATTATATCGTCCATTCCGCGCACGGCATCGGTATTTATCAGGGCGTGCATCAGGTGGAGATACAGGGCGTGGTCAAGGATTACATCAAGCTCTCCTACGCCAAGGGCGACACGCTGTACGTCCCTGTCACGCAACTGGATATGGTGTCCAAATACATCGGCACCAAAGACGAGGTGACGGTCAAGCTGCACCGTCTCGGCGGACAGGAATGGCAAAAGGCGAAAACGCGCGTGCGTGCGGCGGTCAAGGACATCGCCAAGGGGCTTATCGCGCTGTACGGCAAGCGGATGGCAAGCCAAGGCTTCGCGTTCGGTCCCGATGAGGAGTGGCAGTACGATTTTGAGCGCCATTTCGAGTATCAGGAAACCGACGACCAGATGCGGTGCATCGACGAAATTAAGAGCGATATGGAACGTCCTGTGCCGATGGACCGCCTACTGTGCGGCGACGTCGGGTTCGGTAAGACGGAGGTCGCTTTGCGCGCGGCATTTAAGTGCGTCAGCCAAAGTAAGCAGTGCGCCTTGTTGGTGCCGACCACCATTCTCGCGTTCCAGCATTACCAGACGATATTAAAGCGCTTTGAGGGCTTCCCCGTCACCATCGAGATGCTCTCGCGTTTTCGCACGCCCAAACAGCAGGCGGACGTGATTCGCCGCATCCGTTCGGGTGAGGTGGATATTGTTGTCGGTACCCATCGGTTGCTGTCGGCGGACGTGGCGTTTCAGGATTTGGGACTATTCATCGTAGACGAGGAACAGCGCTTCGGCGTTACGCAAAAAGAACGTATCAAGGAATTAACTCCCAACGTGGATGTGCTCACGCTGTCCGCAACACCGATTCCGCGCACGCTCAATATGGCGATGAGCGGTATCCGCGATATGTCGGTCATTGAGGAAGCACCGCAGGACCGCCGTCCCGTGCAGACCTATGTGCTTGAACACGATAACGGCATTATCACGGATGCTATTCGCAAGGAATTGCGCCGCGACGGACAGGTGTATTATCTGCACAACCGTATCGAGAATATCGAAACGGTCGCCGCCGCGATTCAAAGTCGCATCCCTGAAGCGCGCATCACGGTGGCGCACGGGCGGATGAACGAGGAAGAGCTTTCGGAAATCTGGCGGCAGGTATTGGAGCACGAGGTGGATATTCTCGTGTGCACCACCATCATCGAAACGGGTGTGGATATTCCCAACGTCAACACCCTCATCATTGAAAACGCCGACCGCTACGGATTGTCACAGTTGCATCAGCTGCGTGGGCGCGTCGGGCGCTCGTCCCGTCGCGCGTATGCGTATCTCACCTTCACGCGCGGCAAGGTGCTGTCCGACGTGGCGGAGAAACGCCTTGAAGCGATGCGCGAATTCACCGAATTCGGTGCAGGATTCAAAATTGCGATGCGCGATATGGAGATTCGCGGTGCCGGCAACCTGCTCGGCGCCCAACAGCACGGGCATATGGAAGCCGTTGGTTACGATATGTACCTCAAACTGCTTGCGGAAGCGGTGGAGGAGGAAAAAGGCAGCGGCAAGACACCACACATCGACTGTACAGTGGACCTGCCGATTTCGGCGCACATTCCCGAGGATTATATCGGCAGTAACGCGCAGCGTCTGGAAATCTACCGCCGTATCGCGGACATTCGCACGGTGGAGGATTCGATGGACGTATTTGATGAGCTTATCGACCGTTTCGGAGAACCTCCGACGGCGGTGCAGGGGCTGATCGACGTCGCGCTTTTACGCAATATGGCGGCGGCGATGGGTATTCGGGAGATAAAAGAACAGCAAGGCTCCCTGTTACTGTACACCGACCGCTTGGATATGGAAATCGGTGCGCGGATGAACGCCGCGCTTAAAGGACGGGTGATGATCAGCGCCGCCGGCAAGCCGTATTATGCGGTGAGGGTTGACCGCACGGGCGGCAAGGACGTGCTGGACACCCTGCGCGAGGCATTGGAGGCGGCTCAGGATGGCTAAGGAACAGAAAACGAATGCAATGCGTATTCTGGATAAGAATAAGATCGCGTATACCGTCAACACCTACGCGTGTGACGCGTTTATCGACGGCGTGACGGTGGCGGATATGCTCGGACAGCCGTATGAAAGCTCTTACAAAACGCTGGTCGCGGTGGGAAAAAGCGGCGGACACTACGTGTTCGTGCTGCCGATTGCCGAGGAGCTGGATCTCAAAGCCGCCGCACGCGCGGTGGGGGAGAAATCGGTGGAGCTTATCCCCGTCAAGGAGATTTTCGCCCTGACAGGGTATATCCGCGGCGGTTGCACCTCCATCGGGATGAAAAAGGCGTTCCCGACGGTGATTGATGCGACTGTTACGGCATTTGACACCATCATTATCAGCGGTGGGCGTATCGGCGCACAGATCTTGCTGGCACCCGATGACCTTATCAAGGTCACACGGGCGAAAGTGGCGGATATTATTCATCATTAACTATGCAAAAACGGAAAGGAGTGCGGAGCAATGAATGAAAAAGCCCTTGTCGCGATGAGCGGCGGTGTGGATTCGTCGGTCGCGGCGGCGTGGATGGCCGAGGCAGGGTATACCTGTGTCGGTGCAACAATGCAATTGTTTGATAAAGACTGCGGCGGCACCTGTGGCTCCGCACCTGAGGTAGAGGATGCGCGCCGTGTGGCACACAGTCTCGGCTTTGATCATCACGTGTTCAATTACAGCGGCGATTTTTCCTCGCTGGTGATTGACCGCTTTGTGGCGGCGTATGAGCAGGGGCGCACCCCCAATCCCTGCATCGACTGCAATCGCTATATGAAATTTGCCGAACTGTACGAGGCGGCGAAGGCGCTTGACTGCGACGTGATTGCCACAGGGCATTATGCGCGTGTGGTGTACGATGAAGCGAGAGGCAAATGGACGCTCAAAAAGGCGAAAAACCTCGCCAAGGACCAGACCTACGTACTATATTTTTTGACGCAGGAACAGCTTGCGCACACGCGCTTTCCGCTTGGGGAAGCCGAGAGCAAGGACGCGGTACGCGCGGTTGCCGAGCGCTACGGATTTGTCAACGCGCACAAAAAGGACAGCCAGGATATATGTTTCGTCCCCGACGGAAAGAATGCGGATTTTATCCGCCGCCGTACGGGGCAGGCGTACCCCGAAGGGGACTTCGTTGACCGCGAGGGAAACGTTCTCGGACAGCACAAGGGTATTATCGGCTATACCATCGGTCAGCGCAAAGGATTAGGTCTTTCCTTGCCTGCACCGTTATACGTTTGCCGTAAGGACGTGGCAACCAACACCGTCGTGCTGGCGCCCGAAACGGCGCTGTATACGCGCCGTCTGTGGGCGGAGGATTTTAACTGGATTTCAGGTGATACGCCGATAGAGCCCGTACGCTGTGCGGCACGCACACGCTATTCCGCCAAAGAAGCTCCTGCGACGGTGACGGTGTGCGACGACGGACGTGTGCACATCGTCTTTGACGAGCCGCAACGCGCGGTCACCGAGGGACAAGCGGTGGTGCTGTATGACGGTGACGAGGTGCTTGGCGGCGGTACGATTTGCGCGAAGGAGGAAACGATATGATTTACACGGTGACACTGAATCCGGCGGTGGACTACACCTTATGGATGGAAGAGTTTACACCGGGCGAGCTTCATCGCCCATCGGATACGGCGCTGTCCTTCGGCGGTAAGGGTGTCAACGTTTCCCGTGTGCTGGCGGCGCTTGGCGTACCCAACCGCGCCCTCGGCTTTGTGGCAGGAGACGTCGGTGAGATGTTGGAAAACGGACTTCGCCGTATGGGGCTGGATACCGATTTTGTGCATTTAGCATCGGGCGAGACCCGTATCAACGTTAAAATCGCCGCTCAAACGGAAACCGAAATAAATGCACGCGGACCGCAGGCGGATGCCGCGGCAATTGAGCGGTTGACGGCACAGGTGGCGGCGCTGACCGATGGCGATACGCTGTGTCTGTGCGGCAGTTTGCCGCAGGGATGTGGCGCGGATAGCTACGCGCGTCTGTTGGCGTGTGTTGCGGATAAACCCATCCGCACAGTGGTGGATGCAACGGGCGATACGCTACTCAACGCATTGCCGTATCGTCCCTACCTGATTAAACCTAATCGCGACGAGCTTGCCGCACTGGTCGGACGGGAACTGCCCGACGAGGCGAGTGTGCTTGCCGCCGCCCGTGAACTGCAAGAAAAAGGCGCGCGGAATGTGCTCGTGTCCCTCGGCGGTGACGGTGCTATGTTGCTCGCCGAGGACGGTGCGGTTCATCGTCGTGCCGCTTACCGCGGTGAGGTGCGCGGCACGGTCGGCGCAGGTGATTCGACGGTTGCCGGTTTCCTCTGCGCGCTCGAACGCGGTGCAGACCTTGCCGAGGCATTGCGTTTCGCTGTGGCGGCAGGCTGTGCGACGGCGTTCTCCGACGGACTTGCCACGCGTGAGGCTATCGAGGCGTTGCTTGCCAATGGCTGAGACGTGTGGTATAATACCAACATAGGAGTGATGGCTATGAATTACGCGACCATCAAATACAACGATATTGCCAACGGCACGGGGGTGCGCGTGTCGCTGTTTGTCAGTGGCTGTACCCACCGTTGCAAGGGCTGTTTTAACGCCGAGGCGTGGGATTTCGGCTACGGTGAACCGTTCACCCGAGAGGTGGAGGAGAATATCCTTGCGGCGCTTGACCACGGGTACGTGGACGGGCTTTCCTTGCTGGGCGGTGAGCCGATGGAGCCGGCGCATCAGCGCGC
>JAZOCH010000196.1:0-5052 GCA_045596425.1 Acutalibacteraceae bacterium
CACCCCGGCTCGACCTTGCAGGACGCCATTGAACTGGCCGTCTGTCTCAAACGTGACGGTTACGCGCCCGAGCAGGTGCAGGATTTCTATCCCACCCCCGGCACGGTGTCCACCTGTATGTTCTATACGGGGCTTGACCCGATGACGATGCAGCCCGTGTACGTCCCCCGCACGCCGAAAGAAAAAGCGGAACAGCGCGCGCTACTGCAATATTACCGCCCCGAAAACCGTCAACTGGTGCTGTCTGCCCTGCAAAAGGCAAAGCGGTACGACCTCATCGGTACCGCCCCCGGTTGTCTGGTGGCGCCGCCAGCCGGCACGCGGCAAGTGCAGACCAAAAAAACGGATAAAAAGAAATTCAGCCGTTATAGTCGAAAGAAGAAATGAGTTGAATGAGATGAATCAATTCGAACAGAACAGTTTCTCTGTGGATCTTTTAGTTTCGAGTTACACCACTTCAAAAGAGGTGTTCGGCGTTGACCCGATAAAAGCCGATCCACGCAAGCAAAACAAAATCCGTCGTTGGATACAAAAAACCTATCTTAAAGGCGAAACATTTCCCGAGGAGATTGCAAAACACATCAGAAAAAACGTCTCCGACAGCGACTTTTTTGCTTTCTTAAATACCTGCCATGAGCAGATCCGGCAAAATGAAATTTGGGCGAAACAGCGCTTCGAGCAGTTCTCCTTTGCTCTGCCCGAAGAGGTGAAAGAGACTCTCTGGAAAATTATACACGGAGATATATATACCTACGGTTTTTGCATCGCAAATGGTGAGATCGCACTGTGTTTTGAATGTAGCAGTGCCATGCGTCGCTGTCTTGTTTTCAAAAACGCATCCGGTGTCCCGACAGAGAGGGTCGACAGTCTATCTTTCCAAGACGGTTCTCTTGTCAAGCAGGGCGATGAATATTGCCTTATCGGCGAAGCAGAAAACTTTGAAAATGACAAAACCACCCCTGTTTCTCTGCGTTTTACCGACATTGAGCTTCAAACGGAGATCTATCGTGCCGATGCTTGTGTGTTCCACAACACCCCCTGGAATCATCTATGTCAGATAGCCTCAGACATCGTGGATAAAGGCAGTTTGTCAGGTGAACCGTATAACGAAAAAGAAAAATCCCTGCTGCCGCTTCTAACGGAAATCTCCAAACTGTTATATTGGCATAATGATCACTCTTATAACTTGTCACTGTTCAAACTTCAAGTAAAACAGTTCGGATACGACAAGGTGTTATCTTTAATCGAGCAGTTCGAAAAAGCAGCTCATAACGACAAAAAGCGATGTGCCATCAATCGAAAACTGATAGCCACACTTAACCAAACGACCTACGAACCACTGTGGAGACATATTTACGACGCGATCGTGAAATCACAAGAGGAATACCCTACAAGAACAGACGCGCTGTGCTCCGACAAGCAATTACAGCAGATACGCACGGATATCCAAGCGCATATGGAGGCCAACGGATTCACCGGGACGTATCCCGATTTTGTCAAGTTCGGTGAAATGCGCGGTATCCATCTGGAAGACTCCTATGATATAACCTACTTTGTAGGTTTTGAGAAACATGCGGTATATCATATTCATTGCACCGAGGAGGTCTTCCTCGACGGCAGTTTGATGATCCAATTTCTGTGCGGAACAGCCCTGTTACGAAAAGACGAGACGGCGGACGACGTTTATTCGTGCCTTTTCAACGCAAAAGGACGGCGGCTATACCACGATGCTGAATATCACGCCGACAAAGACGAAGAAGTAAAGCCGAACGACCTAACTCTACACGTGAACATTGCCGCCAAACTCGCGCAGCGCATCAAACTCACAAAAGAGGAGCGGCGAGAACATATCGGCTTTGACCAACCCTACGTTCTGCTGTTCACACTCGTGTTGCTTGTTATGGGGTTGCCATTCGGATTCTTTATGACATTGGGATTTATGCTGATGGCTGTACTCGCCGCCTTGATCGTCGGTCAACCGGAAACAATACTCACTTTGCTGACCGATATTCCGTGGTGGGCAATATTCTTACTGTCATGGGGACTCTTCGGCGGATTAATGGGAATTGTCACGATATTCGCAAAAAGAAAATGATAAGGCCCTAGCCGTTATAGTCGAAAGAAGAAATGATGTAACCCCACCTCTCGCGTATGCGACAGGTGGGGTTGGTTTTTTGCGGGCGATTCGTGAATCGCCCCTACGAGAAACATCACCCACGAGCGTAGGGGACGATGCCCACATCGTCCCGATGAAATTAGAGAGACCCTCGCCGGGCGGATGCGACTTTGCGTTAGCGAACGTCGAGCATCCTGCCCCTACGAGCCTATTTCGGGTTTGCAGGGATGCTGACAACCCCTCCGTCAAAAATCAAAGATTTTTGCCACCTCCCCTTACACAGGGGAGGCTTTTTTGTAACTGCAAACGCCGAAAAATCCACTCTTTTCTTTTTAAAGATTCTATGGTAATATAATACTATATTGCAAAAATTCCTCTAAGGAGGTTTCACGATGACCAATTCACTGAAAAAGGAGAAGGAACTGGGACTTGCTACGTTTGGGCTTGTGCTCGGATTGGCGATACTGCTGTTCCTGCCCTTTATCATCTACAATCGCGGCTATTTCATCTACTACGGCGACTTTAACGCCCAGCAGATTCCGTTCTACAAGCTCGCGCACGAGGCTATCCGCGAGGGGAACATCGGATGGAGCTGGGGCACCGACCTTGGGGTAAACTTCGTCGGGTCTTACTCGTTCTACCTGCTCGGCAGTCCGTTCTTCTGGCTGACCCTCCCCTTCCCGACTGACTGGCTCCCCTTTATGATGGCACCCCTGTTAGCGCTCAAAATGGCACTCGCAGGCTGGGCGGCATACGCCTACACACGCCGCTTTTTACAGCCACGGCTGGCACTCATTGCAGGAATTCTCTATGCGTTTTCAGGCTTCTCCATCTACAACATCTTCTTTAACCATTTCCACGAGGCGATGGTATTCTTCCCCTTGATGCTGCTCGGCGTGGAGCAGTATATGAAGGACGGTAAGCGCGGATTGTTCGCGCTGTCTGTCCTGCTCAGTGCGCTGTCCAACTACTATTTCTTCATCGGGCAAGCGTTCTTTATTATGATTTACTGGGTCATCCGCGCGATGTCGGGCGATTGGGAAAAGTGCGGTCGCCGCTTCTTCGGGCTGTGGCTGGAAGCGCTGCTCGGCACCCTTGCCGCGGCAATCCTGCTGTTACCATCCTTCTACTCGGTAATACAAAACTCCCGTACCAATGAATATCTCGAAGGTTGGGGCTTGCTCATCTACGGCACCAATCAACGGCTGTACGACATTTTGCACAGCTTTTTCTTCCCACCCGAACTGCCTGCGCGCGCGAATTTCCTACCCGATGCCAACAACAAGTGGTCCTCGATGACCGCGTGGCTGCCCGTATTCGGATGCACGGGCGCTATCGCCTATTTCCAGAGCCGCAAGCACACCGATTGGCTGCGGCGGTTGCTTATTGTGCTGTTCTTCTGCGCCACCGTCCCCGTGCTCAATGCGATGTTCCAGTTGTTCAACCAGATGTATTACGCGCGATGGTATTATATGCTCGTGCTGATGCTGGTGCTTGCGACGATGCGTTGCTTTGAGCAAGATGAACGGTATCCCGTGCATTGGACGCGCGCCATCGGCTGGGCAGGCGGCTTCACCGCCGCGTTTACCGTACTCATTGGCTTGGTACCCAAGTCGTGGACACCCGATGAAAAAACCGGCAAACTCACCATTGGTCTGGAAAAGTACCCCTACCGCTTTTGGTTGTACGTGTTTATCGCGGTTGTTTGTCTGGTGCTCACCGCCCTGCTCGTACGACTGTTCCTTGAAAACAAGCGGCGTTTTCTCACCTGCTGCACCGCGGTGTGCGCCTTCATTTCCCTGCTGTTTGGCTGGTATTTTGTCGCCGCAGGCAAATCCAACAGCAACTATCCCGACAACTACGTCATTGAAAAGCTGTTAGAGAACGACGCCTTCGTTCTGCCCGACGGCGATACGTTTTCGCGCACCGATATGAACAAAGGGATGGATAACCAAGGAATGTACTGGGGACAATCCACCATTCAGGCGTTCCACAGCATCGTCCCCGGCTCGGTGATGGATTTCTATGAATCCGTCGGCGTCACCCGTTCGGTCGGCTCTCGCCCCGAAAGCACGCATTACGCCCTGCGCAGTCTGCTGTCCGTTCGCTGGCTGTTCGACTACGCCGAGCAAGAGGGTGACGTGCAACTGTACAACAAAAACGACGAGGACGCCTTCGTCTTTAACGGCGAAGCAAAGATGCCCTGCTGGACCTACTACGACACACAAAACGGCTTTGATATCTACGAGAACGATTGCTACATCCCGATGGGCTTCTTCTACGACGGCTACATCACCCGTTCGGAGTACGATGCTCTTGAAGAGGCACAGCGCCAATTTGTCTTGCTCAAAGCACTGGTTGTGGAAGATGCGGACGCCGACAAGATTCCCTTACCGCACCTAAGCGTGGACGACCTATACGTTTACGGCGAAAGCTACGCCGAGGATTGCCAAAAGCTCGCCGCCACCGCCGCGCAGGAGTTCACCGTGGACAATGGCGGTTTCACTGCCAAGCTAACCACCGACACCACCAACTGGGTGTTTTTCAGTGTGCCTTACGAAAGCGGCTGGTCCGCTACCGTGAACGGCAAACCTGCCGAAATTCACACGGTCAACATCGGATTTATGGCAGTGGAATGCCCTGCCGACGAGAATATCACGGTGCGTTTCACCTACGAAACCCCCGGCCTGCGTATGGGGCTTTACATCTCCGCCGCCACGCTGGTGTTGTTGCTCATCTACTGGTTGTTTGCCGTTATGCACAACCGCAAGCTCACCAAGCAAACGGCAATCCCCACCGTCGAAGAGCCGTTACCGCCGCATTCGGTCATCACCGAGGCAGGAAGCGGATTCGACCTCTACGCCATATATAAGCCGAGCGACGAGGACGGCAACGCCCCCGAAGACACCGCGCAATAAGCAAAAATCCGTCATCGG
>JAZOCH010000197.1:0-3110 GCA_045596425.1 Acutalibacteraceae bacterium
TTCTAACCAGCTGAACTACCGGGCCACATTGGTGGCTGTCGCTGACAACATTGGCTATTATACTGGATTGCAGGACGTTTGTCAACACTTTTTTCGCATTTTTCTTCGCTTTTTGCGGATTTCTTACCCACAAAAAGAACAACCGTCGGTGCGCACAAAATATACGTACCGACGGTTCACGTCAAGGGTAAAACAATCTGCATCAAAACCAGCCCGATAATGCCCGGCATCCCCAAAAGCGCTCCGCAACCGGCGGACAGCCAACTAAACCCAACCGACACACCTGTTAAGCCGGCGGTAACATTGACCAGCGCTAACGCACCAAGCCCCTGCAACCCCGAGCCAAACAGCCTTCGCAACGGTTTTTCACTCCGAGCAGCCGCCGTAAACACCGCTATGACCGTCAGCAACAGCACCACTGCCAAGCAGATTTGTATCCAACCAATCGGCATCGCGTTCTACTCACCCCACAAATGTGTCTTCTCTGCGCAGGTTATGCCTTGTTCCCGTGCCGTGCGAAGCAAATACCGATACCGCGCACGCAAGGATTCCATTTCATAAATGCAATCCTCGATCAAATCGGGGTCACTCTCCATCGAAAAGCGTGCTTGCGCAACATCTAACCGCTGGCATACCTCTCGAATCGCCTCGATCGTCGGATGCGGTGCCTCGTTCGCACGCAACAACACCTTTTTGAGTGTATTTTCCACAGGCCTCTCCCCTTCTGCTCTATCATTCTATGAGCAGTATGGGGCAAATAGACGCGTTTTAATCAATCTTGGTTGGTTTTTATTATTATCACTGTCTGAACCGACACTGATAATAGGTGATAATTGTATCTTCTTTTCCGATAACCTCGTTATATCCCGTAAAAATGGCACCGCCGAGCGACATTAACTCGCCGCATTCCACCGAGTCTACGTCACCGTTGACAAAGACCTCTTTATCCCCACAGGTGATGATGACGTGTCCATTTGCCGTATCAATGCGTCCGCCGTGACCGAGTCCGTCCTCTTTCGGGTTGCCGTCGCCGTCCATATAGCGGCGCACGACGTATAACAATTCGCGCCCGTCCAGCCGCTCAGCGGCACTGTCAGTGCGTTTCTTTTTCCGTGAAAACAAGCCCATTGTACTCGCTCCTTTGTTCTTCTACCATTATTGTACGAAGTGCACCACGTTTTGTCAAGACACTCTTGCCACGGGAGAGAATCTGTGTTATGATAGTAAAATGTGGATATACTTGATGAAGGGAGTGAGTGTATGGCAAGGTCCGACCGCTACAAAAAGCTGTTTTCCAACACGCTCATATTGGGTATCGGTACGTTCAGCTCAAAGGTACTGACCATCCTGCTGATGCCGCTGTACACCAGCTTTCTGACCAACGGCGAGTACGGTATCGTTGACCTGCTCGTTCAAGCGGCAAACCTGCTCATCCCGATGGTTTCGCTCGGAATGAATACCGCTGTTCTACGCTTCGGTATGGACGGTGAGACCGACCGCCGCACCGTGCTGTCGACAGGCTTAGCGGTTGACCTTATCGGTTTCGGAGTGTTTTTGCTGTTCGCGCCGCTCATCGCCACCATTCCCAGCTTGGGTGATTACACGGTATGGATTTACGTGTTTGTGTTCACCTCAATGCTGCATTATCTGTTCGCCTACTTCGTTAAAACCCTGCAAAAGGTGCGACTGTTCGCCGTGTGCAGCGTTATCGGCACTGCTATCACGCTGTCGCTGGATATTCTATTCCTCGCCGTTCTCAAAATCGGCGTTGTCGGTTATCTGCTCGCCATCATTCTCTCGGATGCCATTTGCACTATTTTACTGTTCCTCTTCGCTAAACTGCATCAGTACATCCGCCCTGCGCAAATCAAACGGGATATTACCCGTGCGATGCTCAAATACTCTATTCCGCTCATTCCAACCACCGCGCTGTGGTGGGTAACCGATGTTTCCGACCGGTATATGGTCGCCTATATGATTGACGAGGCGGCAAACGGATTGTACGCGGTATCCTATAAAATCCCCAACCTGCTCATTCTCATCAGCGGTATTTTTATGGATGCGTGGCAAATGTCCGTGCTGACGGAAAAAAGCCGTCTGGAACGGCAAAAATTCTTCTCCAACATCTTCTCAATGTACCAATCGCTCATCTTCGTGTGCGGTTCGCTGTTGATTGTGTTCGCTAAGGTGATTACGCGCATTTTGGTCGCGGAGAGCTTTTATCCCTCGTG
Source organism: Acutalibacteraceae bacterium (assembly GCA_045596425.1). Taxonomy (GTDB): domain Bacteria; phylum Bacillota; class Clostridia; order Oscillospirales; family Acutalibacteraceae; genus UBA5905. Next base: position 2,232 of record JAZOCH010000197.1, read on the forward strand.
GCAATATATGCCCACTCTCATCCTATCCACGGGACTGTCCTGCTTTGTGACCTTCCTCGGCACCATCTACGTTGTCGAGAAGAAGAGCAACCTCGCCTTAATTGACACATTACTCGGTACCATCTTTAACGTCATTGGTAACTTCTTCCTTATTCGTGCATTCGGTGTGCAGGGCGCGGCAATATCAACCGCACTCAGTTACGGGTTTGTGTTCCTGCTCAGATCGTTCAAAACGCGCCGCTTTATCCCCATTGATTGGGATCTGCCGCGCTTCGGTATCAGTATGGCAGTGTTGATCACCCAATGCGTGATTATGATTGCCGAAATCCCCTACTGGATTCCCATTGAGGCAGGGTTGTCCGCTGTGCTGATTCTGCTGCATTTCCGCCCCCTGCTTCGCAGTGCGCAGCACATCCTCAAACGAGGTGGCTGATATGGAACGTTGTCAGGAAATCGAGCGCAGTATTATCAAGAAATACCGCAAGACCATTTGGAATCCCTTTATCGGCGCTCTTAAAGACTACCGTATGATTGAATCGGGCGACCGCATCGCGGTGTGCATTTCCGGCGGTAAGGATTCCGTCCTGTTGGCAAAATGCCTGCAAGAACTGCAACGCCACGGTAGTGAGGTGCCGTTCGAGTTGGAATATCTGGTGATGGACCCCGGTTACTGCCCGAAAAACCGTCGCCGTATTGAAGAAAATCTGCAAACCTTGGGATTGAACGCGCATTTCTTCGACTCCCCCATCTTTTCGGTTGTCGAAAAGCAAAGCGAAGGCAGTCCGTGCTATCTGTGCGCCCGAATGCGGCGTGGATATCTCTATAAATTTGCCCGCGAGCTCGGCTGTAACAAAATCGCGAAGTCGGAGGCCAAGCGGT
>JAZOCH010000198.1:0-4531 GCA_045596425.1 Acutalibacteraceae bacterium
TACACAAGAAGCAATGCGAGTGCTGCTAAAAAAAGAATCAAAAGCTATTGCGAGGAGAGATAATTACTATGAGCCTTTTTACAGGAAAAACCTTAATGATCACCGGTGGTACCGGTTCATTTGGCAATGCGGTGCTGAACCGCTTTTTGCAGACGGATATCGGCGAGATCCGCATCTTCTCCCGCGACGAGAAAAAGCAGGACGATATGCGCCACGAATTCCAGTCGAAGATGCCGGAGGTCAGCCATAAGATCAAATTCTTTATCGGCGACGTGCGCGACCTCGCGAGCGTGAAGAACGCGATGGCCGGGGTGGACTATATCTTCCACGCCGCCGCCTTAAAGCAGGTGCCGTCCTGCGAGTTCTTCCCCATCGAGGCGGTCAAGACCAACGTCCTCGGCACCGAAAACGTGCTCACCGCCGCCATCGAGGCAGGGGTGCAAAACATCGTGTGCCTCTCCACCGACAAGGCCGCCTATCCCGTCAACGCGATGGGCACCTCCAAGGCAATGATGGAGAAGGTCATCGTCGCCAAATCCCGTACCGTGTCCCCCGACAAGACCAAAATCTGCTGTACGCGCTACGGCAACGTGATGTGCAGCCGCGGCAGTGTCATTCCGCTGTGGATCGAGCAAATTAAGGCAGGCAACCCCATCACCATCACCGAGCCGTCGATGACGCGCTTTATTATGAGTCTGGACGAGGCGGTGGACTTGGTGCTGTTCGCGTTCGAGAATGGTGTTTCCGGCGATATTCTGGTGCAAAAGGCGCCTGCCTGCACCATCGAAACGCTGGCAAAAGCGGTTACCGAGCTGTTTAACCCTGCCACCGAGATCAAGGTCATCGGCATCCGCCACGGCGAGAAGATGTACGAGACCCTGCTCACCAACGAGGAATGTGCGAACGCCATGGATATGGGCGACTTCTACCGCGTTCCCTGCGACAACCGCGGTCTGAACTACGATAAGTATTTCAAAGACGGCGACAAGGACCGCAATCCGCTCACCGAGTTTAACTCCAACAATACCGCCCTGCTCAACGTCGAACAGGGCAAGGAGAAGCTGCTCAGCCTGCAATATATCCGCGACGAATTAGCGGCTAGGGTGAGCAGTTAAACCCGAACCCGCCGCAAAGTGGGATATTTCGGTGCTTTTTGCTCCGCCCGTGCTCGCAAGACGCGAGCATTCCTTCGCCCGATCGAAACAAAAATCCCTCGAAATCTCCTCGCTTTGCGGTCGACGATTTTGGAAAGAGCGAATTTTTGTTCAGCCGAGGCAAAAGCGCAGCCAATACTGCCGTATTGGCGAGTATTTTAACGAAGGATGAGCGAAAATTCGCCTCTCCAAAACGGAGTTCGAGTTTGACTGCTCACCCTATGGAGAAATAATATGAACATACTGATTACCGGTGCCGCCGGCTTTGTCGGCAAAAATCTGACAGAGGCGCTCAAAGCCATCCGCGACGGCAAGGATAAGACCCACCCTGCCATCACGGTGGACGAGCTGTATCTGTACGACATCGATTCCCCTGCCGACCTGCTCGACGAGGCGTGCCGAAAGGCAGATTTCGTCTTTCATCTGGCAGGCGTCAACCGTCCGCAGACACCCGAGGAGTTTATGCAGGGCAATTTCGGCTTTACCTCTACCCTGCTGGACGCCCTGAAAAAGCATAAAAACACCTGTCCCGTGATGATCTCCTCCTCCATTCAGGCGACCTGCATCGGGCGCTACGACAGCGAGTACGGCAGAAGCAAAAAGGCAGGCGAGGAGCTGGTCTTTGCCTACGGCGAAGAAACGGGTGCCAAGGTGCTGGTATACCGCTTTCCCAATCTGTTCGGTAAATGGTGCCGCCCCAACTATAACTCCGCGGTGGCAACCTTTTGCCACAACATCGCCAACGACCTGCCCATCACCGTCAACGACCCGTCGGTACAGCTCGAACTGCTGTACATCGACGACCTGCTTGCCGAGATGCTGGCGGCAGTAGAGGGTAAGGAGCATCGGTGCGCCTTTGACGGCGTGGACACCGTGTTGCAGGAGAGCGGCCGTTACTGCGCCTCCCCCATCACCCACAAGGTGACACTGGGCGAGATTGTGGAGCTGCTGGAACAGTTTAAGGCACAACCGCAAACCCTGCTGATGCCGTCTATTCCCGATAATAGTTTCGCCAAAAAGCTGTATTCCACCTATTTGTCCTATCTGCCAAAGGAGAAGGCGTGTTTCCCCCTTAAAATGAACGTGGATGCGCGCGGCAGCTTCACCGAGCTGCTCAAAACCGCCTCTTGCGGTCAGTTCAGCGTCAATATCTCCAAGCCAGGCATCACCAAGGGACAACACTGGCATCACACCAAATGGGAGTTTTTCATCGTTGTATCGGGCAATGCGCTTATTCAGCAGCGCAAGCTCGGCACCGACGAAGTGCTGAATTTTGAGGTCAGCGGCGACAAGATCGAGGCAGTGCATATGCTCCCCGGCTACACGCATAATATCATCAATCGGTCGGATACCGACGATTTGGTGACCGTGATGTGGGCAAACGAAGCCTTTGACCCCAACCATCCCGATACGTTTTTCGAACCCGTCGAATGAGGTGAATCCATTGACCGCCGAACAGACCCTCCTATTACAACTCATACGCGCGGCGTTGACCGACACGCCTACCATGCTGTCGGACGACGCTGCCATAAACTGGCGTGCTGTCGCCAAGGAGGCCGCACAGCAGGCGGTGTCCTTGTTGGCGTTTGATTCGGCTGCCAACGTTGCCGAACACATCCCGACCGATATCCACGCGCGATGGACAAACCTTGCATTCGCCGCCATGGCGGCCGATGCGCGCATCAGCGGTGTTCAAAACGAGCTGGCCACCCTTCTCTGTGAGAACGGCTATCCTTACGTCATCCTCAAAGGCGCGGCATCCGCCGCCTACTACCCGAAAGCGGAGTTGCGCACGCAGGGGGATATTGATTTTCTCATCGACCCCACCCAGAGCGAGGAAGTCTCGGCTCTGTTACAGCAAAACGGCTATACTGCCGAAGAGATTGTATCCGACCATCACATGACGTTTCGAAAATCCGCCGTCGTGCTGGAAATGCATTTTTGTGAACCGGCCATTCCGCAAGGCCCTATCGGTGATAAAATACGGGCGTATTTACAGGGAAATCTTCACCAACCGCAAGTCCGTAACAACGGCATTCACGACTTTTACGCCCCCACCGACAGCCGCCACGGACTGATACTGCTGTTGCATTCCCAACACCATCTGCTCAACGAGGGACTGGGGTTACGGCATCTGTGCGATTGGGCGTGCTTCGTGCAAAAAACCGAAGAAAGCCCGTTTTGGGAAGACCTAATCCCCTTTATCAAGGAAATCGGGCTGTTCACCTACACATCGGCAATCACACAGGTATGTGCCGCTTATTTCGGCACGCCGTTGCCCGATTGGGCAGAAACAGTGGATCAATCCCTGATAACCGCCCTGATGGAGGATGTACTGGCTGGCGGCAACTTCGGCAAAAAAGACCGCCGACGTTCCCGTAGCGGAATGATGATCTCAAACGCCGCAAGCGGCGGAACATCCCGTAGCCGTCTGTATTATCTGTCCCGTACGTTGACCGAGTTGATCAAAGTGACCCATCCCTCGGTCAACCGCTTCCCCGTTCTTTATCCTGTTTTTGCAATAAAAATTATTTTCCGCTATGTCATTAAGGTTTTACGCGGCAAACGCCTGCCCATCGGCAAATTAGCGGACACCGCAAGCAAGCGGCGTTCCGTTTACCACAAATTACACATTTTTGAGGTGAAAGAATTATGAGTGCACAATTCCAAAACAACGGCAAGCTCAAACTGCTCATCATCGTGGGTACGCGTCCCGAAATCATCCGTCTGGCGGCAGTCATTAACAAGTGTCGGCAGTATTTCGACACCCTGCTGGCGCATACGGGACAGAACTACGATTATAACCTCAACGGTGTCTTTTTCAAAGACCTCGGCCTTGCCGACCCCGACGTGTACCTCAATGCCGTCGGTAAGGACCTCGGGGAAACGATGGGCAATATTATCGCCAAATCCTATGAGCTGATGGTGGACGTGAAACCCGACGCCGTGCTGGTGCTGGGCGATACCAACTCCTGCCTGTCGGTCATCGGCGCGAAGCGTCTGCACATCCCCATCTTCCATATGGAAGCCGGCAACCGCTGTAAGGATGAGTGCCTGCCCGAGGAGACCAACCGCCGTATCGTGGATATCATCTCGGACGTCAACCTCGCCTATTCCGAGCACGCGCGCCGCTATCTCGCGGATTGCGGACTGCCCAAGGAGCGCACCTACGTCACGGGGTCTCCGATGGCAGAGGTGCTGCACGAAAACCTCGCGCACATCGAGGCGAGTGATATACACGCACGCTTGGGGCTGGAAAAGGGCAAGTACATCCTGCTCTCCGCCCACCGCGAGGAAAATATCGACACCGAAAAGAATTTCACCTCTCTCTTTACCGCCATTAATAAGATGGCGGAAACCTACGATATGCCGATTCT
>JAZOCH010000199.1:0-2656 GCA_045596425.1 Acutalibacteraceae bacterium
ACTTTTCTTTACAATTTTACGAAAAATATCTTAAAAGAGTATTGAAATGTCAACAGTTGTTTGCTAAAATGTAAGCATACGAAGGTTACAGCAAAGGAGTACATTATGAAAGCCATAAGCAACGGAAAAATCATTCTGAAAGACCGCATCGTCGATGGGTACGCACTGCTCTACTCGGATGTGATCGAGGGTATTCTTCCCGTTGAGCAGATTCCGCAAGATTGCGAGGTCATTGATGCACAGGGCGGCTACGTTGCCCCCGGTCTGATCGACCTGCACATCCATGGCTACCTCGGCAAGGATGTATGCGACGGTGAAGAAGCGTCCATCCGCACCATCTCCAAGGGTTTGCTCGCGAACGGTGTTACGGGTTACCTGCCCACCACGATGACGGTGGACATGCAGGTCATCCGCAATGCGCTCGACACCTGCCGCAAGCTGCAAGAGGAGAGCAAGGATTGGGACGGCAGTGTGATTCTCGGTTGTCACGCCGAAGGTCCCTTCATCAGCGAGAGCAAGAAGGGCGCACAAGACCCGAAATACATACTGAAACCCGATGCGGCGTTCGTTAAGGAATATGCGGATATTATCCGCGTTATCACCTTGGCACCCGAAACCGATACCGAGGATTTCGGCGCTATTCGCGCGATTTGCCGCGACACCGACGTTGTCGTGTCCATGGGACACACGTCGGCGGATTACGACACCGCGATGCGTTCGACACAGGCAGGTGTGGCGCACGCCACGCACTTGTTCAACGCTATGACTCCCCTCTCCCACCGTGCGCCCGGTGTGGTCACAGCCGCGCTGAATGCCGATGTGAGCTGTGAGCTGATTGTCGATACCTTCCACGTAGATAAGTGCTTCTACGACCTGCTGTGGAAAATCAAGGGTCGCAAGCTCTGCTTTATCACCGATTGCCTGCCGGCAGGCGGTCTGCCCTACGGCGAATACACCCTCGGCGGTGCCAAAATCATTTACCGCGACATCGTCTGCCGCCTCGAAGACGGCACGGTGGCAGGCAGTGTCCTGCACCTTAACCACGGTGTGCGCAACGTGTGGCAGAATTCCACCATTCCCCTGCACGAGTGCGTGAACTGCGCCTCGCTCAACCCTGCCACCACTCTCGGCATCGATGATCGTAAAGGCTCGATCGAGGTTGGCAAGGATGCCGACGTCATTATCCTCGATGACAACTTCGAGGTGCAAAAAACCATTATTGGAGGAAAGATGAAATATGAAGCTTAAAGTCAACGCTAAACTCGATCCGAAATTCCAACCCCTGTCCCTCATCTGCCGCGATATGCGCGAGGCTACCAAGGAAGACGGTCAGGATATCGTTATCGCCATCGAGCGCAACAAAGGCTACACCACTACGTACAAAACGCGCATCTTCCGTGACGGCACGGGACACGACGAGGAGAACTTCCGCTTTGTCGAGCGTTTAACCAAATCCCTGTTGTGGGTAGCCGGCGGCTATAAAATCATCATCGCCGGTAGTGACGTTGTAGGCAACAAGATTAAAGAAGCTTACACCGTCGGCGGTCTGCGCGAGTTCGACGTCAAGTTTATGGAGCGCGTTTACGAGCAACCCTTCGCTGTTGAGGTATGTGCGCTCGCGGATGCTCCTGCCGACAAATCCGCCGCTGCCCCCATTGGCCGTCACCTCGACGGTTGCCGCATCGGCTTTGATGCAGGCGGCAGCGACCGCAAGGTCAGTGCTGTTATCAACGGCGAGAGCGTATATTCCGAGGAAGTTGTGTGGTTCCCCAAGATCAACAGCGACCCCGACTACCACTACCAAGGCATTCTTGAAGCGATGAAGACCGCCGCTTCCCATATGCCGCGCGTGGACGCCATCGGCGTTTCCAGCGCCGGTGTGTACGTCGATAACCGCATTATGGTCGCTTCGCTGTTCCTCAAAGTCAGCGACGAGGATTTCGACAAAAAGGTCAAAAATATGTACATCGACGTCGCCAAAGAAATCGGCGAAAACATCCCGATTGAGGTGGCTAACGACGGCGACGTGACTGCGCTCGCGGGTGCGATGAATCTCAACGACGACTCCGTGCTTGGCATCGCAATGGGTACATCCGAGGCGGCCGGCTATGTCGATCCGCAGGGCAACATCACCGGTTGGCTCAACGAGCTGGCATTCGCGCCGGTGGACTACTGCGAAGAAGCGATGGTCGACGAGTGGTCGGGCGACTATGGCTGCGGCGTGAAATACTTCTCGCAGGACGGCGTTATCAAGCTGGCACCCTATGCAGGCATCGAGCTTGATGAGTCGCTGTCCCCTGCCGAAAAGCTCAAAGTCGTGCAAGGTCTGATGAAGGACGGTGACGAGCGCGCCGCCGCCATCTACGACACCATCGGCGCTTACTTCGGCTATGCAATCGCGTACTACACCGAGTTCTATGACATCAAACACGTGCTCATTATGGGCCGCGTGACCTCGGGTGAAGGCGGCGTGATTCTTCTGGAACGTGCGCAGGAAGTTCTCGACAAGGAATTCCCTGAGCTTGCCAAGAAGATTCAGCTCCACATCCCCGATGAAAACTCCCGTCGTGTCGGCCAGTCGGGCGCCGCGGCAAGTCTGCCCAAGCTGGGGTAAAATTTATAAATAAAATCATCGCACATCTCCTTCGCGATGGAG
>JAZOCH010000200.1:0-7688 GCA_045596425.1 Acutalibacteraceae bacterium
CTTCGCAGAATGTTGGTTTCGACTGTTACAACTATAAAATCAAAACAATAACCCGGCTGACAAGTGCCCGGAAACCCTTGGAAACACAGGGCTTTCGGGCATTTCTGCAATTTGGAAAAATGCTTCTGCAACACTTTTGCAACATGTAGAGTGAAAAGTGCAAAAAGGAATAGTTGCAGGTGGGTATGACGTAAAGAAAGGAGGGCGGCAAAGTGTTCGATTTTTTGAAAAAGAAAACAGAAATCAATACGACACAAATCGTCGATGAAATTGAAGCGGCAGTATATGAGCGTGTCAAACCGTATGGGTTCAAAAAACACGGGCGCACACTTCACCGTTTCGTTTCGGAAGATATTTCGCAAGTAATCCATTTTCAAAGTGGTATGCCATCGCATGGAATGAGCGGACTCCTTTGCGTGAATTTAGGAATTCGCATCCCGGAATGTTCCGAAAGAACTTTTCAACCCCAAGCAGAAAAGAAAAAATACTACCACGAGTATGAGTGTACTATTCGCTCGCGATTGGGAATCGTTAGTGGCAAGCAAGAAACTTGGCACGACCTTCACAAGAAAACAGATAAAATTATAAAAAGCATTATTGAAGAAATCGATCAATATGTTTTGCCTGCTTATGGAATCTTGAATAGCCGAGAAGCTATCCTTGAACATAGAAAAGATTATCCGTTGTTGGATAATCTCGAACATCGTCTTATTCTTTTGGAAGAATGTATGATTTATGGTCATCTCGGCAACATTGAAAAAGCGAAGCAACTATTTCAGGAATATTATCAATCTGCTGTAAACGAGTATAATGACTTAATGAAAAACGGGCACAAGCAATTTCTCAAAAAGGGCGAGCGAGTTGTTTTTATGGGACAAGACATTACTGCAGAAAAAGACGGTTATGTTACTCTATACGGTGCAAATCACGGACACATTGATTACCTTGATGAATTAGCCGTTAGTCTTGGATTAAGGTAAAAACCACCCGGCACTATCCCACAAGCGATTTTGCAACTTTTTCTGCAACAAAAATTTTGATAAATAAAATAACGGGTGGAAAATCGGGCTCAAAACCGCCGGTTGGGATATTATTTAGGGTATAAATAAGCCAAAGAAGATTTCCAAAAAAGAGTGGGAATAATACCAAAAACGGCAACGGCTTAAAAAGGTTGCTTTATTGTACAAATAGCAAAGAGCTATCTGCTTCGCAAAGGAGCAGATAGCTCTTTTTTATTCCTTTTTATTTTGGCGTTTTGCTGATAACGGGAAAAGCGGTGCCGAAGCACCGCTTTTCCTTCGTAAGTATTACATAGTAATCAGGCAGAAGCGCAGGATGAACAGCAAAGCAATCACAGTGACCGCGATGTCGTTCTTCTTGTACTTGCCGGTGCACAGAGTGATCAGCGTGTAAGCGATACAGCCGATGCCGATACCGTTGGAGATGGAGTAGGTCAGCGGCATCATAATCAGCGCCAAGAAGGCCGGCACAGCGGAGCGAACGTCGTTCATATCCACCTTGGCGAAGCCTTTAAGCATCAGAACGCCTACATAGATCAGCGCCGGTGCGGTAGCGCATGCAGGCACCAGCTTTGCCAAAGGACTCAGGAACAGGCACAGCAGGAAACACGCAGCCGTGACAACGCTTGTAAGACCGGTGCGACCGCCCGCGCCGACGCCTGCGGCAGACTCAACGAAGGTGGTACAGGTGGAGGTGCCGAGCGTTGCGCCGGCAACGGTAGCCACCGAGTCACAGGTCATACACTTGTCCACGTCAATGGGGTCGCCGTTCTCATCCAACAGATCCGCCTGCGAAGCAGCGCCGTACAGCGTGCCGATGGTATCGAACATATCAACCAAGCAGAAGGTGATGACCAGCATAATGGCAGACAGAACGCCGCCGATAGCCGGACCGGTGAAAGCATCCTTCCAAGCGGAAGCGTGGAACACGCCGGTGATGCCGATGGAGGCAAAATCCTTGAACGCCTGACCAACCTGACTCATATCAAACGAGGGGACGGTGCCGGTGACAAGGTAGTAAACAACCGTGATGCCCACGATGCTGATCAAGACGGAGCCCTTGACCTTCAACTTTTCCAGCACGGCAATCAGGAACAGTCCCAGCAAAGCCAACAGAGCCGGCAGGGAAGCCGTCATAAACTTGCCGCCGGCGATGGCGCCGTGGAAATCGTTAAACTGAACGAGGGTGTACTGATTCGCCTGAATGATGCCGACATTCTGGAAACCGATGAAGGCGATAAACAGACCGATGCCGGCAGGAATGGCTTTCTTTAAGCAATCGGGCAGAGCTTTTGCGACCTTACTGCGCAGACCGGTAACGGAGAACAGCAGGAACAAGAAACCGGACACCAGAATGATGACCAGACCGGACTGATAACCGGCAACCACATCGCCGCCGGAAATTACCGCCGGCAGAATGAAGCTCACGAAGAAGAAGGAGTTTAGACCCATGCCGCAAGCCTGCGCAAAAGGCATCCTTGCGTACAGAGCCATCAGTAACGTGCCGATTACTGCAACCAAAATGGATGCCACGTAGACAGCGTTCCAAATCTGTCCCAGAGCGCCATCCGTAGAGAAGCTGGTGATCTGATTGGGGTTGGTAATGACGATATACGCCATTGCGAAGAAGGTGGTTAAGCCAGCAATGATTTCTGTCTTAACATTTGAGCCGCGTTCGGAAATCTTGAAAAACTTATCCATAACCATTTCTCTCTCCTATCCTTTTTTGTTGATTTGCACAAAAACAAACCACAAAGCCATTATAAAACAAGTTATCTATAAAATCAAGTAGGTTTATTCATAATTTGTTCAAAACTTTACATCTATGCAAAACGGCGCGAACACCGACAGGATCGTTTGTATAGAGTCGGCGGATTTCCTGTATCAGACAGCAGGGCGCCAAACTTCGGAACCGTAAGAATTTGTGTTTTATGGCTTTCGAACGGTTGACTTTTTGCGTTGCTTGTAGTATAATCAATCCCCGGATCGAAAAAAATATCGATCTGTATGCACTGAAAAGGAGGATGTTTTTATGAAAAAAATAGTCAGTGTAGTATTAAGCGTATTGTTCATGGCAACCCTTGTCAGCACGACCGCGTTTGCTGCTGAGCCCGCACAGGCACGCATCGGTGACACCGAATATGCGACCTTGGCCTTAGCAATCGAGGAGGCAAACGCTAACGCCGACGAAACAACCATCGAGCTGCTTACCGACGTAACGTCCACCGCTCAGCTCACCATCAGCGAGGCGACGGTTATCAACGGTAACGGCCACACCATCACCACCAACGGGGTCAAGAAATCCTTTGCGGTTCACGCAGATTTCTCGATTAATGACGTTACCATCGTTAACACCCTCGCCTACGGACGTTGCGTCGATACGCGCGTAGGCGGCATCGAGCTGAATATTGTTGATTCTGCTCTGATCACCACAAACACCCCTTACACGCAGCCCTTGACGATCGGCGGCGATGCCGGCACGCCCGACAATGTTATTGTGGTGAACATCAGCGGTTCCGAAATCACCGCCCAGACACACGGCTACGGCATCATCACCTACAATCCGGTGGAGATGGTTATTTCCGATTCCACCGTTACGGGTTATGCTGCACTGTATTTCAAGGACGCTGACGGTTCGGTCGGCTCCGCCGGTTCGATGGTAAGCGTTGAAGGCTCTGTCCTGAACGGTGTAAACAATGCACCGTCAACCGAAAGCGACTCGTTTGCTACCATCGTTTCGGAGTCGGATGAGGTCTTTGTGACGATCGATGCAGCTTCTACCCTTTCCTGCGAAAGCAACAATAACTCCACGCAGTATCTGATCGGATTAAAAACCAACAACAGCAATGCCCCCGTGTCGGCAAACATCATCGTTGCCGAAGAGGGCGCGAAGTTGGAGACTTCCGTAGAGAACAACGGCAAGGCCGGTATTATTGCCGGTACGGTAATTGAGGTTGGCGATGACAGCCTTGTGATGAACGTTATCGCTGTTCCGTCTGAATATACGGACGCCATTTACAACAACGGCGAGGGATACATCACCGCCGTGGAGCCCGAAACCGGTCTGACGGTAATAACCTATCGCAACGACTCTTTCACCACGCTTATCGGCCATACCCACAGCGCGGCTAACCTGACAAAGGTTCCCGGCGAAAAAGCTTCCTGCACGGAGGAGGGTGTCGTAGAACACTACATCTGCGCCGAGGAAGTATGCGCGGATATTGCCTATGGCGATGTGAACGGCAGCTCCATCGTTGCAAACACCGTTATCCCTGCGGAAGGTCATAGCATCGTTGAAGTGAAGGCTGCGGCTGCCACCACGGAAAAAGAGGGCAATATCGCTCACTACACGTGTGAGAAGTGCGGCGCGCTGTTCTCGGATGAAGAAGGCGAAAACGAGCTTGACGCAGAAGATGTCGTCATTGACAAGCTGGTCGATGACACGAACAAGGATGACGCGGATACCGACACCGACAACACCGCTCCCGATACCGATAACACCACCCCCGATACCGATACCGACAGCACCACCCCCGACGAGGAGACGACTTCTCCTGCGACCGGTGACAGCTCTGCTGCCGTGTACGCGGTAATCGCCGCCATTGTTTTCGGCGCGGTTGTTGTACTCACGCGCAAGGCGAAGGTCAACGCCTAATTCCCCGTTCGCGTTGGCGTAACAGAATCTAAACGCACAGCGGCACCCACTATATCGGTATAGTGGGTGCCGCTCTTTTGTCGGGAAATGCGTTGTTGGGTTCTGGCTTGTATGTCTGTATCCATTGCTCCGTTACCGCAAAAAAGGCCGCCGCTGTCGTTGACAGCCTGTGCCTTTTGCGCATAGCTTATTTCTCGTTCTTGTAGATTTCCTTAAAGTACTTGTAGGTGTCCACTTTCAGCTCGCCGCAGGCAGCCTCATCGCAGGCGATAACGCCGTTGGGATGCAGTTGCAGAGCGCTGATGGTCCACGCGTGGTCCACGCCGCCCTCCACGCAATGACGCAGGGCGCGCGCCTTGTTGTGGCCGTTGATGACCAACAGCACCTCCTTGGAGTCGCACACCGTGCCGACACCGACGGACAGCGCCGTTTTCGGCACCTTGTTGGGGTCGTTGTCAAAGAAGCGCGAGTTCGCAATCAGCGTATCCTCCGTCAGCGCACGCACGCCCGTACGCGAGGTCAGCGAGGTGAAGGGCTCATTAAACGCGATGTGGCCGTCCACGCCGCAGCCGCCCATAAACAGGTCAATGCCGCCGTAGGAAGCAATCTTCTCCTCGTAGCGACGGCACTCCTCCTCAGGGTCGTCCGCCAAGCCGTCGAGAATGTTGATATTCTCCGCCGGAATGTCCACGTGGTTAAAGAAATTCTCGTGCATAAAGTACCAGTAGCTCTGGTCGTGCTCACGGGGAAGCCCCACGTACTCATCCATATTGAAGGTCACGACGTTTTTGAAGCTCACCTTACCTGCCTTGTTCATCGCAATGAGATTGCGGTAAACGCCCAGCGGTGTAGAGCCTGTCGGCAAGCCCAGCACGAACGGGCCGTCACCTGTATGGTTGTTGATGGCGTCGGCGATATGCTGTGCCGCCCACGCGCTCATTTCCTCGTAATCGTTCTTAATAATCAGTTTCATGCTTGTCACTCTCCGCTATTGAATTGAGCGCCTGTGTGTCAAGTCGCCCTTACATCATATATTATATATCGTTTGTTTCAAATTATCAAGCCTGTTTCGGCTGGATTTTTCGGCAACTTTCGGTTGCATCGAGCAATTCTTCGTGTTTTTGCGTTCATCCGACGGCGTTCGCCGCAAAAAACATTTGACACGGAATGGGCGTGATCTTATAATTGTAACAACGGTTTTTGCGGTATAACGCCGCTGAAAGCGCAGATATTATACCGAGGTGTTTTTTATGGTGATTGATTTTCATACCCACTGCTTCCCCGACGGCATTGCGCAAAAAGCCATCGACAAGCTATCCTACGTGTCGGGCGGTCTGCAACCCTGCACCGACGGCACGACGAGCGGATTGCGGCGCTCGATGGCGGACGGCGGCGTTGACCTGTCGGTAGTGCTGTCCATCGCCACCAACGCGCACCAGCAACCGCGCGTCAACGATTTTGCCGCCGCCATCAACAACGAAACGGATATCGTAGCGTTCGGCTCGGTGCATCCCGACAGCGAGGACGCACTCGATGAGCTCGACCGCATCAAGGCGCTGGGGCTCAAAGGGGTCAAGCTGCATCCCGATTATCAGGGTTTTTCCGCCGACGACCCCAAGTTAAAGCCGCTCTACCGCAAAATCTCCGCCCTCGGACTGATCACGGTGTTCCACGCAGGGCTCGACTACGGCTTTGCGCCGCCCTATGGCGGCACGCCCGAAAAGCTTGCTACCGCCGTTGGGTGGCTGGACTCCCCCGTGGTGGCGGCGCACTGGGGCGGCATCAACTGCGGCGAAGGCGTCCTGCGCCATCTCTGCGGCATCGACCATCTGTATTTCGACACGTCCTTCGGGTATGCGATGATGCCGCGCTACTACGCCGAAAAAATTCTCGAAAAGCAAGGGGCGGACAAGATGCTGTTCGGCACTGACACCCCGTGGCACACCCCCCAAATGGAGTGGCGCCTGCTGAATACGCTGGGGCTATCCGACACCGAGCGTGAGAAAATCGCCTGCGGCAACGCGAAAAAATTGCTCAAACTATAAAAAACAGCCCTGCGACTGACCGTCGCAGGCCTGTTTGCTATTTCTTATCCTTGAACACGGCGTTAAGCACGTACATTGACACGATGATCACACCGGTGACCACGAAAATGCCGAGCATACCCAGTCCCATGATCGGGAGCGTGTCCAAAAACGCTTGTACATTCATATCCGTCACCTCAACCAATCAAATTCAAAATCATACCGCCGGCAATAACCGAGGCAATCTGCCCCGATACGTTGACGCCGATGGAGTGCATCAGCAGGAAGTTCTGCGGATCCTCTTTGAGACCCATCTTATGCACCACACGCGCCGACATCGGGAACGCCGAGATGCCTGCCGCACCAATCATCGGGTTGAGCTTCTTGCCGTCCTTAGCAAAGACGTTGATGAGCTTGGCAAACAGCACGCCACCTGCCGTATCGAAGATGAACGCCACGAGGCCCAGACCGATAATCATCAGCGTTTCCTTGGACAGGAACTGGTCTGCCTGCATCTTGGTCGCGATAGTGATGCCGAGGAACAGCGTTACGAGATTTGCGAGCACCTTTTGCGCGGTCTCGGAGAGGCTATCCAGCACACCGCACTCGCGGATGAGGTTGCCGAACATCAAGAAGCCGATGAGCGCCACACTGCGCGGCGCCACGATGCCCGTAATCACCGTGATGACGATGGGGAACAAGACCTTGGTGGTCTTGGATACCGCCGCCGGCTTATACGGCATACGGATCATCCGCTCCTTTTTGGAGGTAAGCAGGCGAATGACGGGCGGCTGAATCACGGGGACCAGCGCCATGTAAGAGTAGGCCGACACAGCAATGGGACCCAGCAGGGCAGGGGCCAGCATGGCGGTGACGAAAATGGCGGTAGGGCCATCAGCGCCGCCGATGATGCCCACGGAGGCTGCCTCCGCGCCGGTAAAGCCCAGCAGACGGCAGCCCACATAGGTCATAAAGATACCGATCTGCGCC
>JAZOCH010000201.1:0-4685 GCA_045596425.1 Acutalibacteraceae bacterium
AAGGTCGCCATCACGTTGTTGCCGAATTTCTTGGCAGGATGACGCACCAGCTCCACGCAACCGTCCGCCGCCACGGGCAGCACCTGCGTGGCACGGGCAAGGCAATCCGCCATATTGCGGAACGCCGTCACCTCGCGCAGATGCTCGCCGACGTAAAAACGGTTATCCTTGGCGATATATACGGGGAACGCCTCGTATTTCGCCGTGTCCAATGCGCCAAGCGCCTGCAACCCCGAGATGATGGATACCTCGTGTTCCACACTGTGTCCGCCAAACAGTACCGCAACTCTTGTTTTCATAGGCTCATATCCTTTCGTGCGAAAGTGAAAAATTACATAAAGTTATCCGGCAGGTCGTTCTCCAACAGCACGATACGCTGTCCCTCAACGGGCAGGGCGTTCACCCACGCCAGCCCCTCCTGCAAGGTTTTGGCAACAAACAATCTCTCCTGCGAGAAACCGCCTGCCAGCAAGCCCTCTTTCAGCGGCGGTGCTTGCTTTTCACCTACCAACACCGCATAGTCGCACCGCGTGGCGGCGTATTCGCCGAGCTCGCGGTTGAGAGCATCCTGCCGTTCGCCGAGCTCCACCATACCGGGAGTGACCAACACACGCTGCGCATCAAACGCCGCGAGCGTATCCAGCGCACCGCGGAAACCCGCAGGGTTGGAATTGTACGCATCGTCAATATACCCGTTGGGCAACAGTTGCAGGCGATGCTCCACCGGCTTTAACATCCGCACAGGGTACACCATCTCTTTGAGCGAGATACCCAGACGGTGCGCCACCGCCATACAACCGGCCAAATTCTGAATATTATGCACCCCAAGCAGTCGCGTGGTATAGCGACAGCTCTCGCCGTCGGGGGTGGTTAAGGTGAACTGACAGCCGTGGCTGTCCACCGTGATATCGCTCGCGCGGTAATCCGCCTGCACGTCCGTGCTGTACGTCACCGTCGGCGCATCCACCGCCCGTGAGCGAATGTACGCGTTATCCCAGTTGAGGAACACCGTGCCGTCCATCGGAATGGCATCGGCGAGTTCAAATTTGGTGGCAATAATGTTGTCCACCGAACCGAAGGTTTCGAGGTGCTGTTCGCCAATCGAGGTGATAATGCCGTGGTGCGGATGCACCAGCTCGCAGATTTCGCGGATGTCGCCGACGTTCTTGGCACCCATCTCGGCAATGAAAACCTCGTGGCTCGGGCGCAGCATCTCGCGCACCGTGCGCACCACGCCCATCGTGGTGTTATAACTGCCGGGGGTCATCAGCACGTTATACTTGGTACCGAGCAACGCGGCAAGAAAATTCTTGACGCTGGTCTTGCCGTAGCTTCCCGTCACGCCGATGACCGTCAGGCGCGGCATCGCGGACAAGATGCGGCGCGCATCTGCCACAAAACCGTCGGCAATGCGCTTTTCAATGGGGATGTTGATATAATTTGCCGCGCCCGTGAACAACCACACGACCATCGAGCCGAGTCCCAGCAACGCGATACCGCGTTGTGGGGAGAGAAACAGCCCCACGCACAGCAGCAACACACACAGCACCGCCTGCGTGGCAAACAGCCGCCACACGCGCGCGGTCACCACCAGCGGCTTCTTCGCCTTTTTCGGTAGGTTGAGCAGGGCGGTGAGCAACAGCACGCCTGCCGCTATCGCGTACAATATCCAATTTTCCACGCGGCCGCTCAGCCACAGCACCATCACGCACAAAAAGGGGAGCATCCGCGGAATGTTGACCAGTTTTTTATCGTTTTCGGTACACCATTTCTTGTACCGTTCGGGGCGATAGGAGTTGAGTTGCAGCATATGGGTGAAATACACCGCCTGCACGCCGAAGTTAAGCGCACCTGCCGCGAGCATACACCATTTCATCGCCAGTTCCATCGTATCACCTCTTTAAGAAGCTATCCAGCACGCGACTGCACTGTCCCCACTGCTCGGCAAAGGCAAAATGTCCTGCCCCTGCCAATGTGACCAGCCCTGCATCGGGAATGCGTTTTTCCATCAATTTCCCGTCCTGTAACGGGGTGGCGGTGTCCGCCTCGCCCCATATCAGCAGGGTGGATGCCGCGTTCTTGTCCAACAACGCAGTCAAGTCCTCGTTGATGCACTTAACCATCGTCTGCCGCATAATCTCGCTCGCATTGCGATAGTCCGCGGAACCGACCTTGCCGCGCATCTTTGCGGCGTAGCCGGGGAGTAGGCGTTTGGCGAGCTTATAGCTGTATACCTTGATATAATATTTTGCCGTGCGCTTGGGGCGAATGCCGGCGGCATCCATAAACACCGCCTTTTTCACCGTCAGCGGTACGGGACGTCGGGCGAGCAGTTTGATGCTGATGCGCCCCCCGAAGGAGTGGTTCATCAGCACCACCTCGGAAAGCCCCAGAGCGGCGGCAAACGTCACCGCCCAATCCACATAGTCGTCCACACACCACGCACAAGGCGGCTCCTCACTGCCGCCAAAGCCGGGCAGGTCGGGTGCCACCACGCGGCAGTAGCCTGCGAGGTGGTCGAGCAACAGCTTGTAGGTCGCGGCAGGGGCGCCCCAACCGTGAGAAACAGCACGGTGGGGTTATTCCCCTCGTTTACGGGGTCGGAGTCGATATAGGACACGGTGCGTCCCTGTACGTCAACGGTCACGGGCTGTTCCTCCTTTCGTTTGTTCTCAGTTCGTTTCGGTATAGGTGGTAATCTCTATACCGGTGATGGTCACCGCGGTCTTGGGTTTGTCGTTCGAATCGGTCTCCACCTTAGCGATGGCATCCACCACGTCCATTCCGTCATACACCTGACCGAACACCGTGTGTCCACCGACATGCCGCCACGCGCCGTCAAGATGCATATTGCCGCCGTACTTGGCGTACAGCTCCCACGCTGCATCGGGGACCAAACTTGCATCGGGGGCAAAGTTCGGTTTGGCGAAATCCTCCACCGTCGGATACATCTTGGCAAATTCTTCGCCGTAATAGGACAGGTACTGCGGATATGCCGTGGCTGCCTGCTCCCGTACACTGTCGTTGTTGGCTTTGGCAGATGCTTTAAGTTGTTCGGCGTTTTTGCCGCTCGGTCCTGCCTGATTGATAAAGAACTGACTACCATTCGTGTTGACACCCGAGTTCGCCATCGCCAACGAGCCGCGAAGGTTGATAAGCTTCGCGTCAAACTCGTCCGCAAACGCCTCGCCCCAAATGCTCTCGCCGCCGGAGCCGTTACCCTTCGGGTCGCCGCCCTGAATCATAAAATCCTTCATCACGCGGTGAAAGGTCAGCCCGTTATAATACCCGTTCTTCGCGTGGGTGGTGAAGTTCTCCACCGCCTTGGGCGCGGCTTCCGGGAACAAACGGATGGCAATATCCCCCATACTGGTGTGCATGATCGCCACGGTATCCCCTGCCGTCGGTTTATCTAACTGGAAGCCGATCTTCTTGTCCGCATAGGCGTTGGATACCTTTTGCGTACTCAGGGTGGTATCATCCTTGTCCTCGCCGCAACCGGTGAGGCACACGGCGAGCATCAACATAGCGGTCAATGCCGCAAACCATCTGCGCTTCATTATTGTATCCATCCTTTATCGTAATTTTCTGCGCGCAATCGGCGCACGCTCGTTATCGAGCGGCAACAGCCGCGAAAGATCGTCAATTTCGCGGCTCTGTGCGCGCAAGAAGTCAGCGCAAGCCGCATCCTGCATCAGGATGCGCCCTGCACGGCGTACCGCACGCACGAAATCCCGTCTAAGCGGCACGCGTGCACAATTCTGTGTCAGCGGACACAGCCGCCAACCGCGCGGATCGTACACCGCGCGCACGCGCCCGTCCTCCCCGACGTAGGGGAACAACGGGAACACACGGCAGGCAAAGGGGCGCTTATCGCGGTCGCAATGGCCGTCGCAGGTAAGTAGCGTCCCACCGTCCGCCGCAGTGAAGGTGAAGTCTTCCCCCTCCAACCATGCTTGCTCGTTCGGCAACAGCAACATCCCGATGCTGTCTGCCGAGGCGCGACAGCATCGCCCGTCACACACCTGACCGCAATCCGTGGCAAGAGGGGTAACGTCTCTCAGCAGTGCCAGTGCCTGCTCGATGACATCAGCCATTGGTCACGTCAATGCCGAGGATGGTCACGTCCTCGAGCGGCTTATCGCTGTGGTTGGTGGCAACCGATGCGATGGCGTCCACCACGTCCATACCGTCAAAAACCTGACCAAACACCGTGTGGTGATAATCGAGGTGAGGCGTACCGCCGACCTGTGCATAAGCCTCCACTGCCTCGGCAGGGAAATACTCGGGCAGTTCCTTCATCTGGGAGAGGAAGTTCGGATGCACGCTGTTCGCCTGCACGATGAAGAACTGACTGCCGTTGGTACCGGGGCCGGCGTTCGCCATCGACAAAGCGCCGCGCAGATTGTGCAGCTCGGGGGTGAACTCGTCCTTAAAATTCTCTCCCCAGATGCTCTCGCCGCCGCAACCCGTCGCCGTCGGGTCGCCGCCCTGAATCATAAAATCTTTGATAACGCGGTGGAACACGATGCCGTCATAATAGCCGTTCTTCGCGTGGGTGACGAAATTCTCCACCGCCTTGGGCGCGGCTTCGGGGAACAAACGGATAGAAATATCGCCCATATTGGTATGCATTACGGCGGTGGTCTCATTCGCCGCAGGGTAGCTTAACTGGTTCATTCTGT
>JAZOCH010000202.1:0-7004 GCA_045596425.1 Acutalibacteraceae bacterium
ATCGCTCGCTATCGCTCGCAGGATTTCGACCGCTGCGCCAACCCCTGCTCCCTTCATCCGCCACCGGCGGCGGTCGCAAGCGTTGCCCATCCCGAACACGGCAGTTAAGCTCACTCGTGCCGACAATACTTGGCTGGAAGCGGCCCGGGACGATAGGTAGACGCTTACACAAAGAGACACCCTCGACTACGGTCGGGGGTGTTTCTTTTGCGTTAACGAGTGTGTATTCGCCCGGTACGCTTCCGGCCACTTGGAGCTTACGCTGAAAACAGGGCAAATGCCTTTGGCATTTGCCAGTCGTGGCGGTAGGGGGCAACGAGAGCAGAGAACTTTGCGCCACGACGAGCGGCACCGGGACAATAGGTAGATGCTAACACAAAAAGAACCCTCGACTACGGTCGGGGGTGTTACGATGTGCGGTAAGGTTGTGGCTTGTGTGTAAAAAGGACATCCGACAGAATTCTCTGTCGGATGTCCTTTCACTATGTTGATTTACCGTTAATCCCACCATGCGGCGGAAACTTCTTCGCCGGCACCGTTGACAATTTTACCGTCGGTGGAACGGCGATACAATGTTTCGCCATTGCGCCAGTCGGACCATAAGGTGGGCTCCAACGTAGGCTCACTAATAGAACGGTAAACAGACGCGGCAATCGCCGCTTGTTCGGCAGCGGCACGCTGCCGTGCATTCTCGCGTTGTTCGGCGATATGATTTTGTAGGGTGGTTTCGGTAATCTCATACAGTTCTTTACCTTTTTCCGTGCGCAGGTTTTTCTTGCCGATTTTTTGCAGCTTTTCCAGCGCGTCTTCTGCGTCGCTGACTTTGCCCTTGCCGATTTTACACGCCAGTATACAGCATACACAATCGGGATCGTTTTGCTTCTCGCCGACACGGGCGTATTGGATGGCATCGTCATATTCTTGCTCGAATACAGAAACAAGTGCGAGATCGCGATTGGCTTCGAGATGCCCTTTTTTGGCGGCGGCGTGCAGAAGAGTGTCGCGGTGATATTTTTTCTCCTGTGAAAGCTGATAGAGTAAAGCTCCATCCATTTGTGCAACAGCGGTGTCGTCATACTTGCCGCTGCGTGCATCGGCAATCTCCACCGAACAGCCGCAGGTGCGGCAGTAGGAAGCGGTCAGCTTTTCGTGCATACGGATGGGTGCACCGCAGTGGGTGCAATAAAAGTCTTTCATTTCGCCTTTGGCGAATTGCACATCCTGCGCAAAGGCCTCCTCTTGCGTGATGGTGCCGTCGGCGAGCTGCTGTGCCTGCTTCTTTTTGCGAATCTTGTCCGCAATGACGTCGGCATTGTTTTCCAGTGTCTGCGCCAGATCATTTAATGACTGATTAAGCTTTTCAAACGGATTATCACTCATTTCGACACCTCCTCGGATGTGGCGTTGTCCCCGTTGGGGGTTTCCTCGGTGGGAATCACATACGGTTTCAGCGTGGGGAGCTTGCCGTCCTGGATATTCCAGATAGTGGTGTCAAATCCAAGCGTTTCGGTGAGGAATTTCTTTTTCAGAATGGTTTTCTTCGCGGCAATATTGGTTTTGTTGTACGTTTTAACGCGGTCCCCGATATCCTGCTTGGAGGTGAAATAACTGTTTTCAGTCTTGATGGGGAGATGATAGTCCGATTGATAGGACTGCTCAACGCCCAGCTGATAGGTTGCCGTTGAGAAGCAACCGACAAAATCAACGTAATAGTCGAGCGTGTACTCGCTGTGATCGGAGAAGGGGTAGGTGTCACCGATGGCGGCACCGATATAGCCGTAGCGTTGGTATGTATCCCCTCTTTGGGCGGCAATTTTGCCGCTGAAATAGCAGTTTTTGACTGTGGCATATTCCTCTTTATCGATGCTTCGGATGCTGCCTACCATACCCACCGCCATCGAGCCGGCGCTGTTGATAGGTTTGATTGTCAGATTGGCGGTAGAGTAGCAATTTTCCACCAAACAGGTGTCCAGAATGCTACCGACAAGGCCGATCGCCTCCACCTTGCCGGTGAAAGAACCGCTTGACGAGCACTGCTGTACCACGGCGGAGTCGCCGCTGAGCATAGAGGTTATGCCGTAAACCGAGGTGCCGCTTACGTTGGCGGATACGCTGCATCCGCCGATGAGCCCTTTGTTACGGGCGGCGATGCCGACAAAGGTGTATGCGGTCTGGGGTTTAGCGTTCTTAACCGTGCAAGCGAGAATATCTCCGGTGTTCACATCCGCAATACAACGCAAGCTGCCGCATTCACCAAAAATATTGTCGATGGTGCAGGACTCAATGCGTCCTTTGTTGGTGTCACACAAGCCGGAATACAGACCGTCGGCATCCTCAAAGGTCAGTGAATTGACGGTAATGTTGCGCAGGGTGCCGGCATTTCGCCACAGCAGGGAGCCTTCATCGCTTGTTTGCGTGACGGCTGTCAGTTTGAGATCGCTGATGGTGCCGTAGTTAAATTTGACAATATGTCGGTCAACGGAGAAGTTTTTAATCGTGTGTCCGTCACCGTCCAAATCCCCCGTGCGCAAGAAGGCTTTTGGAAATTCCGCGTTTTGCAGGTCGATGTCTGCCGTCAGCACAAAATCCGCATGAGGCGCGTGCTTGATGTAAACAAGCTCCTCGGCGGAAGTAATCGGAATGACGCCTGCGTTGGTGGGATAGGTAAAGAAGGAATATACGAACAGTGCGGCGCAGGCGAGTGTGAACAACAGCGATAAGGTCGGAGCGATTTTCAGCAGCACGGTGCACGCCTTCGGCAACGCGTATTTCTTCGGGCGGTAGCGTTTTAGGCGTTTGACCACGATGCGTTTAATAAAATGCACCACCAAACACGCCGCCAGCGCAATAAGAAGGGCAGGAATAAGCGGATAGCGAATAAGTGCGGCGGTGTTTTTCAAGGTATATAAGCCGCACAGCAGTAACGGGATGCTCAGACAAACCGCCAAATAGGCACCGACTGTCGCTATAATGCCCTTGGCTAACGCGTTGGATGAGCCGCCTTTGTCATCGGCTTGCTGTTTCTGCGTGATCTGTTGATGGCGTTCGCGCAACACTGCCACAGCGTCGTTGTGTTGTTTTTGCAGACGGGCGCAGTAGGCGTCCCATTCTTGCTTGAAACCTTGCGCATCCGCCAACAGTGCCAATGCTTGCTCGGCGTGTGGCGTAACGTCCGCCAAATGAGCTGCATAGTCGCTTTCAACATCGTTTATGCGCTTGTGTTGTTTGTTTGCGAGCTCCTCGGCATCGGCGGCGGTATAGTTATCCCGGTTCTTGTTAAGGAAATTGGTCACCGCCTTGTCAGACGGGAAAGAAAGTAGATTTTTGGTGTAATCGATGGTGGCAAATGCCACGTAACGGCGGTGATAATCGCCGTTTTGCGGATATTTTTCGATAAAGAACAAAATCACTTGTTCGTTGACGTCCGCGGCGGCAATGAAGCGGTCACTGAACGCCGCCTTGGCATCCGCGGCGGCTTGCCGTTGCTCGTCGGATACTGCGTGCGCTTCTGCCTGCTCGTAGCAGTGGAAGATTCGCTCGCAAGCGGTAACCGTTTTCGGCGCGCTTTGTCCCAGTGCGGCGGCGAGAGCCAGATATCGCGCGGCAACCGTGTCTCCGTTGCCGTCGATGCCGATGCGGACATCGGTCAGGTCAACGGACGGCAGACGGACGGATGCGGGGTCAGCCCAGTTGTCCAGCTTGGCGGTATCAACGGGCTGTTGACGGGTCATATCGACCAGCAGAGAGGACATCGTGTCGGTGTACAAGCGCGTAACCGTTGCGCGAAGCAAGCGAATGAGTGCCTCGGTTTCGGCGGCGGCGATGCCGTCATACAGACGGTCAAGCGCCAGCAGACAAGCCAACGCCTTGGCATCGGTCAGCGGCAGGCAAGTATCGCCTTTGCAGAGGGTTTTATGCACCGACTCCAATGCCGGCAGTTTATTCTCTGCGTTGCGATAATGCTCACACCATTGTTCCAACAAAAAGGCATTATTCGCTTCATAATAGGTCAGCACGCGTGCGTGACACGCCAACAAGGTGGCGTCCAGCACGGCACGGTAGTGTGCGGCGGCGGTGTCATCCGCATATTCCATAGCGTGGCCGTAGTTTCGGTTGCTGTCAAAGGGGAGCGCACTGACGGTGTACAGTTCTTCCTCGTTTCGGCACTGATAATCGCACAACAGCAGGCCCCAATAAGCCGCATGATTGTGTGGCTCGGCATCCAGAACGCGGTTAAAATACAGGTCGGCGGACTTGAACTGTTCTTCTTGCAGAAAGTAATTTCCTCGTTCCAGCAGAGAACCAATCGTTGGCGCGGATTGCTCGGTCATACAAAACACCTCTCTCGTTTATTTGCGGTCAATACCATCTTATCACAGATAGAAAAGTTTGGCAAGTAGCAGAGAGAAAGGAAAAAGGTATGACCATTCCGCGTTGATGGGCGGTAAAACAAAACCGTCCTTGCCCCAATATAGAGGCAAGGACAGCTGCTCATTCCACCAACGATTGCACCAGCCACAGCAATCCGGCGCCGCTGAGGGAACAGAGAGCGCTCCACAACAGGCGGCTAAGCCACAATCGCGCACGTTGACGGCGTAGACCGGCGTAAGAGTCGGCTTGCTGCACA
Organism: Acutalibacteraceae bacterium; assembly: GCA_045596425.1. Classification (GTDB taxonomy): domain Bacteria; phylum Bacillota; class Clostridia; order Oscillospirales; family Acutalibacteraceae; genus UBA5905. Next base: position 4,628 of record JAZOCH010000202.1, read on the forward strand.
ACCTTGTGCGCCATTTGCCGCAGCACCTCGTCGCTCGGTTGACTACTGCCTGCGCGTACAACGAGGAAAGCGCGCTCAAAATACGGGCTGCCCGTGTGCGTGACCTCAATCATTTGTCGGTTGATGCCTTTGATCATAGTTCCTATTCTCCTTGTGCGAAAATGGCGCTGGGTAAAAATAGCCGTTTTAGTATGCATCTATCTGCAATATTTATGCGAATTTTACGTGTTAAAAAATGCCAAATATACAATTTGTAAAGTTTTTCCGCTGTGGAAAAAACCGCAATAACGGAATTTTTTGTGGAAAACTTCGTGGAAAATGTGAAAAAACACCGCAAAATCAATGCTTTCATTTTCTTTCAATTGACAAATGGAACAAATTGCCAACGCGTTTTTTGACAAGGGTGCATAACTTTTGGTTGAAAGCGGCCGGCCGTGTGTTGAGGTCGAAAAAAGGCGATTTATGCAATCTGCGCTTTTGCAAAAACGGCAAAAATTGCGAAAATTTCATACGGTAAGCGGCACCGGCAAAAAAGTTTCCCCGTTTTGGCGGAAACTTTCGCTTTTCGGTTGAAAAATCCGAATAAATCCGCTATAATAATATACTGTATAATTATGGGCAAAAAGGAAGGATAAATCTATGGCAGACAACAAGAAAATGGTGGAAGCCATTACCTCGATGGATGAGGATTTTGCGAAATGGTACACCGACATTGTCAAAAAGGCGGAATTAATTGAATATACCAGTGTTAAGGGCTGTATGGTCATCCGCCCGTACGGCTATGCCATCTGGGAGAATATCCAGCGTATTTTGGACGGGATGTTCAAGGAAACGGGACACGAAAACGTCAATATGCCGATGTTCATTCCCGAGAGCCTTCTGCAAAAAGAGAAGGACCACGTTGAGGGCTTTGCGCCTGAGGTGGCGTGGGTGACCTACGGCGGCAGCGAGAAGTTAGAGGAGCGCCTGTGCGTGCGCCCCACCTCCGAGACGTTGTTCTGCGAGCATTTTGCAAATATCGTGCATTCTTACCGTGACCTGCCCAAGCTGTATAACCAGTGGGTGAGCGTGGTGCGCTGGGAAAAGACCACCCGTCCCTTCCTGCGTTCGCGCGAGTTCCTGTGGCAGGAGGGCCATACCATCCACGCTACGGCTGAGGAGGCGATTGCCGAGACCGAGCAGATGCTCAACATCTACACCCGTTTCTGTGAGGAGTCGCTGGCGATGCCCGTGGTGCAGGGACGAAAGACCGACAGCGATAAGTTTGCCGGTGCGGAGGCAACCTACTGCATCGAGGCGTTGATGCACGACGGTAAGGCGTTGCAGGCAGGTACGTCGCACTATTTCGGTGACGGCTTTGCCCGTGCGTTTGACATTCAGTTCACCGATAAGAACAACCAACAGCAGTATGTCCATGAGACCTCGTGGGGCGTAACCACGCGACTCATCGGCGCCATCATTATGACGCATGGTGACGATAACGGTCTGGTACTGCCGCCTGCGGTGGCACCGATTCAGGTGGTTATCCTGCCGATTGCGCAGCATAAACCCGGCGTTTTGGATAAGGCGGCGGAACTCAAAGCGCGGCTGTCCAAGGTTGTGCGTGTCAAGCTGGACGACAGCGACAATAGCCCCGGCTGGAAGTTCGCGGAATACGAGATGAAGGGCGTGCCGCTTCGCTTGGAGATCGGTCCGCGCGACATCGAGCAGAACCAGTGTGTGATCGTGCGCCGCGACAACCGCGAGAAGATCGTGGTGTCGCTTGACGAGCTGGAACAGCGCATCCCCGAATTGCTGAAAGACGTGCACGACGGCATCTACGCGAAGGCGCTTGCCAACCGCGAGAAGCGCACCTATGCCTGTACGGCAATGGAGCAGATTCCGGCGGTGCTGGAAGAGAAGGGCGACGGCTTTATCAAGGCGATGTGGTGCGGCGATGAGGCGTGCGAGGACAAGGTCAAGGAAGTGACGGGCGTCGGTTCGCGCTGCATCCCCTTGGCGCAGGAGCATCTGGCGGACACCTGCGTCTGCTGCGGTAAGCCTGCCAAGCATATGGTTTACTGGGGCAAGGCCTATTAAGCGAGACCACGCTTAATATTCAAGTATCCCCTCGACGGTTTAGACAACCGCCGTTTCGGCACAGCCGAAAACGGGCATACTTGCGGCTTGCGCATTCTTAAAACAGCATCGTAGGGGACGGGTCTCCCGTCCCGTTGAAAGACAAATCCCATCACACGAAAGGATGTTATTGTATGAACCAGTTAAGCTACCCTGCGGCGAATGAGACCACCGCCGTAATGCATACCAATATGGGCGATATTTCTATCCGTTTGTTCCCCGAAGCCGCGCCCAAGGCGGTGGAGAATTTCGTCACCCA
>JAZOCH010000203.1:0-2261 GCA_045596425.1 Acutalibacteraceae bacterium
GGATTCAACTCCTTGGCTCACAGAACGACATGGCTACGATCCGACTTAATGGTCAGGTAGTAGGAACCGAGCACCATATCCTGCGTCGGCACCGCGACGGGCTTACCGTCGGAGGGTTTGAGCAAGTTGCCGGCGGCAAGCATCAGGTCGAGCTTCCGCCTGCGCCTCGGCAGACAACGGTACGTGTACAGCCATCTGGTCGCCGTCGAAGTCGGCGTTGAACGCGGTACAAACCAGCGGATGCAGTTTGATGGCGCGACCTTCCACCAGCACAGGCTCAAACGCCTGAATACCCAAACGGTGCAGCGTTGGTGCACGGTTGAGCATCACGGGGTGGTCCTTAATGACGATTTCCAGCGCATCCCATACCTCGGGACGCAGGCGGTCAACCATCTTACGCGCAGACTTGATGTTGCCTGCCACGCCGGTCTCCACCAAACGCTTCATCACGAAGGGCTTGAACAGCTCGATGGCCATTTCCTTCGGCAGACCGCACTGATACATTTTGAGCTCGGGACCGACAACGATAACCGAACGACCGGAGTAGTCAACACGCTTACCGAGCAGGTTCTGACGGAAGCGACCCTGCTTACCTTTGAGCATATCGGACAAGGATTTGAGCGGACGGTTGTTGGGACCCGTGACAGGACGGCCGCGGCGGCCGTTGTCGATGAGCGCGTCCACCGCCTCTTGCAGCATACGCTTCTCGTTGCGCACGATGATGTCGGGTGCGCCGAGTTCGGGCAGTCTCTTCAAGCGGTTGTTACGGTTGATCACGCGGCGATACAGGTCGTTGAGGTCGGAGGTCGCGAAACGGCCGCCGTCGAGCTGCACCATCGGACGGATATCCGGCGGAATGACCGGAATGACATCCATAATCATCCACTCGGGACGGTTGCCGGAGAGGCGGAAGGACTCCACGACCTCCAAGCGTTTGAGCAGACGGGCGCGCTTTTGACCACTGGCGGTTTCCAGCTCCTCTTTAAGCTCCGCCGACAGTGCCTCCAAATCGATCTCCGCGAGCAGCTTCTGGATATATTCCGCGCCCATACCGGCGTCGAAATCGTCCTCATACTTCTCACGCATATCGGCATAGTCCTTATCGGACAGCACCTGCTTCTTTTGCAGAGGCGTATCACCGGGGTCGGCGACGATATACTCCGCAAAATACAGCACCTGTTCGAGCTGACGGGGAGACATATCCAGCATCAAGCCCATACGGGACGGGATGCCCTTGAAATACCAGATGTGGGACACGGGGGCAGCCAGCTCAATGTGGCCCATGCGCTCACGGCGCACCTTCGCACGGGTGACCTCAACGCCGCAGCGTTCGCAGATCTTGCCCTTATAGCGCACGCGCTTGTAGCGGCCGCAATGACACTCCCAGTCCTTGGTAGGCCCGAAGATCTTTTCGCAGAAAAGGCCTTCGCGCTCGGGTTTGAGGGTACGGTAGTTGATGGTCTCGGGTTTAAGAACCTCACCGTAAGACCAACTGCGGATCTGGTCGGGAGAGGCCAGTCCGATCTTAATGGAATCAAATACGTTAAATTGCATCATAGTTGTTCAGCCTCCCCTCTTATTCTTCGTCGGCATAATCGCCGCTCATCGCATATTCCTGCTCGATAATGTCGCCGGACTCGTTCATTTCGCCCACGCCGTAGCCCTCGAACTCGCGCTCGTCAGCTACCATTGTGAACGCCTCACGGTCGGGATCGACCATACCGAGATCGTCGTCGTCCTCAAAGGTCTGTTTGAGGTCGATCTCGTTCTTATCCTCATCCAGCACCTTGATGTCCAAACCGAGGGACTGCAATTCCTTGACCAGAACCTTAAAGGACTCCGGCACACCGGACTGCGGCACGTTCTGGCCCTTGACGATCGCCTCGTAGGTCTTGACACGGCCGACCACGTCGTCGGACTTCACCGTCAGGATCTCCTGCAAGGTGTACGCCGCACCGTAAGCTTCCAGCGCCCACACTTCCATTTCGCCGAAGCGCTGACCGCCGAACTGCGCCTTACCGCCGAGCGGCTGCTGCGTGACGAGCGAGTAGGGGCCGGTGGAACGGGCGTGAATCTTATCGTCAACCAGATGATGGAGTTTCAGATAGTACATATAACCGGCGGTAACGGGGGTATCAAACAACTCACCCGTACGGCCGTCGTACACCGGCGTCTTACCGTCGGTGGACTTGCCTGCCTGCGCGAGCAGTTCGCGGATATCTTCCTCGTGCGCGCCGTCGAAAACAGGGGTCATCACCTTG
>JAZOCH010000204.1:0-11007 GCA_045596425.1 Acutalibacteraceae bacterium
TTTCGCTGTGTGTCCGCGCGGACAAGAAACTCAAGGCGGAATACGCGCCTAAAACGGATAAGACCGCGGTCGCGGTGAAGAAATGATTGCTGAGGAGTGAAGACCTATGTGGGAAGATATCATTATCATCGCGATTCTCGTTGCGATCCTCGGCTTTGCGATCGTCTATATCGTGAAAGCGAAAAAGAGCGGTAAAACGTGCATCGGTTGCCCGGAAGCAGGCAACTGCGCCACAAAAAAGGGTGGTTGCGGCTGCGGTTGCAGCGGTTGTTCGACCGAAGAATGATATAGTGAAAGCCCCTGCGGGAATGGGATGTATCCGTAAGGACAGTAAATATTGAAAAAACGCGCGGACTTTTTGGTCCGAGCATTTTTTATATGTTGTTTATATATTCTTTTTTCTTTGATAAATATTCTTCTTCAGAAATAAGTTTGTTATCGTATTCTTCTTTTAACGCCCTCAAAGATTTCTCTATAGATATTTCATTTTCTATGTTTCTTTTCTTTTTAGTAGGGATAAAGAAAACTAAGACAGCTAAAATCATTAAACTACATGGTATTATAGGGTGAATTATTTGTTCCCATACTATTTTTATCATATTTGAAAAACTTATATGTAGATCTATCATTGAAGATAAATATCCAAAAGACAGTACCAAACGCAAATAAATAAAGTTTATTAAAATTAATATTGCAGCTATATAGCAATATATTTTGTTTTTTATTTTACCAAAACCATATAAAGCAAAAAGAAATGATGATAATATGGCAACAAAATATGAAACTGATAATCCAGGATAAGCTTTTAAAAACAAAAACATATACTTTATATCAAAAATCATTTTTATAATAAATGCTGCAGAGAAAATCCAACCTTTTTCTTTATTAATACCAAAGAAGCAAAAATAGAAAAATAATAAACAACTTGGAAGCAAAAATTGTATAATTTCATTCAAGTCTATAGTTCTATCCTCTAAAAAGTAATATATACTTGAAAAAATAAAAAATAAAATTGCGATAATAATCAATAATGTTTCTGGAAGGAAATTAAACTTTAATCGATTTTTAGTCATTAGCAACTCCTTGTAATTCTATCTTCTTTTTTTCATATTCTTCTTCGGTAATTAAACCTTCAGATTTCCACTCTTCTAATTTGTCTAGTTTTTCGTTTTTAATTAATTTTTGTTTAGTGTTTATTTCATTGTCAGTTTCTGTAACTTCTTCACAATCATCCGTAACGCCTTCTGCTTTCGCAGAATTATATAGTGTGATATTTGCAGTGATTTTAGTGTGCTGAACAATAGTTGTCAATGAACCAACTAATAAAGCAAGAACGTGATATGCACAATATTCAAGAAATGAATATAATGCCCAACCTAACAAATTATTTACTAACGCTTCAAATACTGTTGGTATTTCTATACCTAGTTCAGCAGAGGCTTTTCGTATTTCTTCTACCGTTTCTGCACCAATTTCTTCAATTAATTGATAGGCATTAACACCGGCCATTATAGTATCGCTAATACCAACTATAATAAGTATCCAAAAAAGAATCTTACCCCATTTTTCTAATCTTTCGCACCACAACCAAAGATTTTGGGTAATACCATCCATTTTGTAACAACTCTTTAAATCTTTCGGTATTTTCTTTTCCTGATTTCTTGAAAACATGTTTGCCATTTTTGACATCCTCCTAAAATAAAAAAGTGTGTGCAACCGAAGCTACACACACCGAAAAATGCATAACTCCAACTTGCTACCACACAAAGTTTTTCGTCTTTCACCAGGAAATGCGAAAGAAGAGCCTGCATTTTTACCAAAATAAAAAAACAGTCCCTGATAAAAGACAATATTAACTTTGTGTGGTAAAGATATTATAGCACAAATAAATCGAAATGTAAAGAAAAGTTGAGAAGTCCATTTTTGAGTTGGTTAAAGATTTTTAGGTTCTCCTAACAAGTGGAAAATGTACCGTACATTTTCCCTGTTTGTTACGGTATGAGACAAAAGTAAAAGAAGCACGAAATTTTCGTGCTTCTTTTTTACTGTCCTTAAGAGTACAACTCTTATGCAGGGGCTCTCTTGGTGAACCATCGGGGATTCGTAACCCCCTGAGTTTGGCAAGGGAAGAACGTGCAAGGGTCTGTTTTTTGCCGTTGCCAAACTCATATAGTTTGCGCTTGACGGTTTAGACAACCGTCATTTCGCCTGCGGCGAAACCGCACAAACTAACCGCGTTTCTCACCCCAAAGGCACACCAAACAGAAACGGCACCCCGTAGGGTGCCGTTTCTGTTTGGTGAACCATCGGGGATTCGAACCCCGGGCCCTTTGATTAAAAGTCAAATGCTCTGCCAGCTGAGCTAATGGTTCATACCTGCACAATAGCGCTTACCTATTATAGCCAAACAGAGGGGAAAAGTCAAGCCTATTTTCTAAATTCTTTTATCTTTCCTCTTTACAATCCGCAAAATTCTTGATAAAGTATAGTTGTATCGTGCTGACGGTACCAGTATATGCAACAAGGAGACGGTTATCCGTGAAAACAGTTGAGGATTATATGATTTCCATTCCCGATTTTCCGAAAGAGGGAATTATCTTCCGCGATGTGACGGGTGTGCTGGGCAACGCCGATGGACTTCATCTGGCGGTTGATGAACTGGAAAAACGGCTGGATGGGGTGGAGTTTGACCTCATCGCCGGAGCGGAGGCGCGCGGCTTTATTTTCGGTATGCCGCTCGCGTACAATCTTCGCAAGCCGTTTGTCCCCGTGCGTAAAAAGGGAAAGCTTCCGCGCGCGACGGTGTCCAAGGAATATGCGCTGGAATACGGCACGGCGGCGATTGAGATTCATAGGGATTCCATCAAGCCCGGTCAACGGGTGGTGCTGGTGGATGACCTGCTGGCGACGGGCGGTACGCTCAAAGCGGCTGCTCAGCTCATTGAGGAGCTGGGCGGCAAGGTGGTCAAGGTGCTGGTGCTGATTGATTTGGTGGACCTTGGCGGCCGCAAGGTGCTGGACGGCTACGACGTGGACACGGTCATCACCTACCACGGGGAATGAGATGCCCCTGCCAAATCGCAAAGACACGCGTCTTTCGGGATACGATTACAGTGCTTCCGGCGCGTATTTCATGATGCTTTGTACCAAAGATAGAGAAGAAATTTTTGGGTGTATTGTAGGGGGGCGGCGCTTGCGACGCCCAACATACGCAACTCTCTATGTATGGTAAAACAGCAGAAAAGTACATTGGTGTTATGAACGACCGCCACGCCGATGTGACTATCGAAAAATATGCTATAATGCCCAATCATATCCATATGATGATCGTCATACACGCAAGTAAGGCAAAAAGTGGGACGTCGCAAGCGCCGTCCCCTACGAATCATACCATACCCTCGTTCGTTTCTTTGTATAAGCGATATTGTAACCGAGAAAGCGGAAGAAATCTGTGGCAAAGATCTTACTACGATCACATCATTCGTGGCGAGCAAGACTACCGTGAGATATGGCGGTACATCGACGAAAACCCGATCAAATGGGAGTTGGATGAATTTTATCCGTTTAGAGAATAAAAGCAGTGGCGACGAAAGTCGCCTCGGCTTTGCTTATATCCGTATACGGATCTCGCCCGAATGTAAGGTGACGGTTTCACCGCTATCGGTTGTGACAACGAGATGGCCGCGGTCGGTAATGGCGGTCGCGGTAGCCGCAAACCGTTCGTTACCGCGCACAACGGTGACCTGCCGTCCCAGCACGCAGGAACGCGCGCGGCTCTCGTCAAGGAACATGCCGTCACCGATGGTGGCGTAGGCGCTCTCCCATTCTTCGAGAATGGCGGCAATCAGCGCGCTGCGGTCAACGGTACAGCCCTCGTTGCCCAGCGAGGTGGCAAGTGTCGCTATGTCGGACGGAAAATCCACCTTGGCGACGTTCACCCCGATACCGAGCACAACGAAGTCGAGGGAGTTGTCGGGCGCAAAACCGGCCTCGGTGAGGATACCGCACAGCTTTTTGCCGTTGACGTAGAGGTCGTTCACCCACTTCACCTGCACCGTCAGCGGACACAGCCGCTCAATCGCCCGTGCGACCGCGACCGCGGCGCAGGAGGTGATCAGACATCCGTCCGCTTGCTTTGGGCGTAGAATAATCGACATATACACGCCGCCCTGCGGCGAGAAAAACGCGCGGCTGCGTGTGCCGCGTCCGGCAGTCTGCGCCGCCGCGACCACCACCGTCCCCTCGGGCGCCCCTTGCTGTGCCAGCGCACGGGCGGTGGTGTTGGTGGAGGGAAGCACCGCCGAAACCTGCAATGCGCGACCAAACACCGCGGTGTGCAGATGCTGTTTTATCGCGGCTTCGGTCATAGCGTTCTCTCCTTAATCGTCAAATTTTCTGGCGGATAACAGTTCGTACTCACCGCCGTAAGTGCCACCGCCGAATGGGCGCACGGTGACGTTTTCGCAGTTTTTCGCCATCCCGTAATATCGCCGCGGAAAGCTCAGCGGAATGATGGGACAGCTGGTGTGCAGGGCGGTTTCCGCGGTGGTTACCGCATCCCGTCCGCCGCGTGCCGCCTGTGCTGCGGCGGTGTCAAAGCGTGTGTCGGAAAAACCCGTCAGGTTGTTGGCGGCACCGCTTGTGAAGGCGGTGAGATTATCCGCCGCGGTGAGTCCGCCGCCGACGGTGGTGTACAAGGCGATTTGATAATTGCCGCTGTTCATCCGCGCGGCAAGCGTGTCGGCGGACACCAGTTCCAGCGTGATGGGAAGTTTGAGGTTTTTCTGCCACGATTGTAGAATATATCGCGCGGTATCCGCGCTGACGGCATCGTCCGCCGCGAGTATCGTCAGTTGCGGCATGGTCGGTGCCGCATCCTCGGGGTACGCCGCCGCCAACCCTCGTCCAAGCAGCGTTTGGGCGGTTTCCACCTGCGTGGAGTATGTCACCGCGTTATCCCCTGTGCGATAACGCGTGGTTCCGACCAGCGCGTCGTTGGGGATGTAGCCCGTCGCTTTGGGCTCCCCTGCCGCAGTGAGATGGTCATAGACCGTCGTCCATTCGATGGCATTGCGCAACGCCAGTCGGATATCGGCGTTGTTGAGCGGCGCGGTGGCGGTGTTAAAGTAGACACTGCGCACGGAATCTTCCACCGTGTGCACCGTTACACCTGCTTGCTTGGCGGCATCCACCTTGTCCGTCGGCAGGAACGCGGCATCCAGTTCACCCGAGATTAACGTCTCGGCAGGCACCTCGCTGTCCGTGACAAATCGCACGGCACTCGGGATAACCGTATTAGCGGCGTGGTAGCCTTCGTTTTTGTTTAACAGCAGGGATTGATTATGATTCCACGCCGTGAGGGAAAACGCGCCGTTGGAGATGAGGTATTTCGTTTCCAACCCGTATCGTCCGGCCGTGTAGTCGAAAAACGCACGGTTGCACGGCATAAACGGCGCACCTGCCAGCCGCGTGAGAAAGGACGGGTCAGCCGTTTCCAGCGTGACGGTCAGCGAGGTATCGCTAATCGCCTTCACGCCGAGTTCGGTTAGCGGTTTTGTCCCCTTATGCACCGCCTCGGCGTTGCGAATGCCGTAAAAGGCGGTCGCGGTACCGCTTTGGTTATCGGGGGACACCGCGCGTTGCCAACCAAACACAAAATCCTGCGCCGTCACCCGTGTCGGTTCATCCCAAGCGGTCTTTTCGCCGCGGATGGCGAGGGTACTCCAATAGGATTCTTTGAGTGTAAAGGTGTAGGTAAGACCGTCCGCTGACACGGTATGGGTGGCGGCACCGTCCACGGCGTTGCCGTCACGGTCAAGACGGGTAAGCCCTTCAAATAGGGTGGTAATCACCGTCACCGAGGCGCTCTCGGTCGCGGATTGGGGGTCGAGCTGTCGCGGCTCACCGCTCAGCGGCAGGCGAAAGCCCTTTTGGCTGCCGTCGTCGCCGCACGCCGCCAAAGAAAACAGCAAAACACACGCGGTCAAAGCTGCCCACAAGCGCCGCATACCGATACCACCTTTCGAATGTTAATTATACTAGTATTATACCAAGAACCTGTCAAAATGCAACAGCCATAGAAAAAATTAACAAATAGGATCGTAGGGGACGGGTCTCCCGTCCCGCGGAAAAAGGGTTGGTCTGTAAACAGACCACCCCTTTCGGAATTCAAACGAACGAGCTTTCAATCACACGCGAGCAATCCGCAGGGGAATAGCGCCAATAGTCCAGCGGCCCCTGCGTAATGAAATAGTGCGGCGGCTGTATGGCGGTGTTGCCGTCCTGCGCATCAATGAGCGCGAGCTTAATTTTCAGCTTTTCGGGCTGTACGCTCTTGATATACACTGCCGCTTGCTGACCGACACACACGCCTTCGCGCGGCTCGGCAAGGCCGGCGAGATTAGGCGTCAGCTCCACAAAGACGCCGTAAGGTTCTACGGAACGTATAATTCCGGCGATAGTTTCCCCAGCGTTAAATAAAGCGGCGTTTTCTTCCCACGTGCCGAGCAATTCGCGGTGGGAGAGGCATACGCGCCCGTTTTCCAGCGAGGACACCACGCCGAGAATTTCCATCCCCACGGTAAAGCGGTCGCGCGGATGCGCGATGCGGCTGACCGAGATATCCGCGATGGGGATGAGTGCCGGCAGACCGCATCCGATGTCGCAGAATGCGCCGAAGGTTTCCAGTCGGGTGATGCGTGCCGGAATGATGTCGCCGCGGCTCAGATGGGCGATGTACTCGGTGCGGCACCGTTCCTGCGCCAGACGGCGCGAGAGAACGGGGCGGCACCCGTCGGCGGTCTGCTCAAAGCCGATAACCACAAAGCAGACGGGCTTGTTGACACGGGTGATGAGCACGATATCGCGCGTGGTGCCTTCCGCAATACCGACAGCGCCCTCGGCGTGGGGGATAATACCCTCGCCGCAAGGGAGCTGCACGATGAGGTTGTGGTCGATGTCGCAACGCACGGCGCGCGCTTCGAGAATACGGCCATCGGTCTGTGCCTGCATCAGCTCGGTCATCGAGGCGATGGCGATTTGGTTTTCCGGCGTGTGGAACAGCGAACCTTCCGGACGGTAAATGGTCTTCTCCATAATCATATCAATCCTTCCCTTTCTCATACGGGATATATATGCGTCCGTCCTCGTTTGTATGTTCCTTGCCGATGGATTATTCACGCCGCAAGCGTGCGTTATCGGATGATAGCTCCAAGCAAACCGTAGGATACGATGGACATAATGATGGTCGCAATGGCGATGCCCACCAGAATGGCAGGGAACGCTTTTTTGAACTTGATGCCGAGCAGGGAGGCAATAAGTGCCCCCGTCCAGGCGCCCGTACCGGGCAGAGGAATGCCGACAAACAGCGCCAGTCCCCAGAAATACCCCTTTTCAATCTTATCGCTCTTGCTGAGCGCTTTGGCTTCCAGCTTTTCTACCATCGGGCGGAACAGCTTGGTTTTTTTGAGCCACGAGAAGATGGGGGTGACGAACCACAGAATAAAGGGCACGGGGATGACGTTGCCGATGATGCAGATGGGCACGGCGGTGAGGATATCCACCCCCAGCAGCGATGCGGCCAGCAGACCGCCGCGCAATTCGAGAATCGGCACCATCGAAATAATGAAGGATACCCATTCACCCGAAATGCCGTTGAGAACGTCAATAAACCATTGTACTAAACCTTCCATATTTTCACCTCATAGAATTTATATGTCCTTTGTTTTCAAATAACACGAACATTGTACCATAGGAAAAGGAAATATTCCACCGTTTTCTGTCGATTGTGAAAAAATGTTTGAAAAAACGCCGCGCGGTTGTTATAATGGACACAACAAGAACTTTGTACAACCAATCGGTTGAGAAGGTTGTGTCCTTGCATTTGCCGCTTTGTGCGACAAATGCCCGAGTTTGCTGGTATAATGGACAGAAAACAATGTGTTTTATGCGGAGGATGAACTATGGCAAAACGAAAAACAAAGTCGGTGGTGGCGTGGCTGCTGCTGATTTTATTGCCGCTGGCGGCGTATTTGGTGTCGGCGGCATCGACTTTTTCGAGCATTTCGCTGGACTTCGGCTCATTCGGCGGATTTTTCCGCGGCGTGGGCTTGTACGTGGCGCGGCTGACGGGGATACTGTGCGCATTGACGGCGATATTGCGTCCGTGGCGGCTTGGCAATCGCAAGACCGAGCGTGTGTGGGCGACGATACTGGCGGTTGCGGTGGCATTACGGCTTATCTGCGAGCTGATGCAGGTCAACACCACCGCCGGCGGATTATCGCTGTACGTGCCGCTGTCGGTGGACGCGCTGATGCACGCGGCGGCGCTGGTGCTTTTGTTGGGACGCCGTCTTGGTAAGACGGTGAAATGGATTTTGGCGATCGCCTGCACGGTGTACACTGCGTGGATGGTGCTCGGCGGCATAACGATGATTGCGCTGTCGTGGGATGTGGCGGCACTGCGGTATTGGCTCAACACCCTGCTGATTGCGTATATGCGCATAGCGATGGTGTTCTTCGCTTTCGCTCCCCAGATGAAAAAGGACGTATAAAGCAGAGAAAAACAGCCTTCTCCGAGGAGAAGGCTGTTTTATTTTCATAAAGTGTGCAGGGGCACATCACGATACGCCCCGAACGAAATGGGGCGGTCCGCAAAGGCGAGGAAATAAACCTTAACCGAAACTTGTTTTTGAAAGTATCTCCCTAAAACAGTCGGGCGTCTCATCACAGTTTAAGTAATACACAGTTCCGTTGATTTTTATGGTATCCAACCCTTTTTTAACGACAGTTCCATCCAAATATGCAATTTCTATATAGTAAGTGTTGGTGCCGGGTGGTAATATATCGGGGGCTTTTTCACCAACGGTAAATGAGCTGAGCCAACCGGTGATTGCTGTCATATTTTCAGCAGGAACTGCGCTTCCTGTTCTTTGGCCATCGTATGCATAGAAGGTAATACGAGTAATGTTTTCCGTATTAAAAATGGGTTCCGCCTGCATTGTCGTTTTTTGGTTGACCGGTTGTTTTGATGGTGGTTGCTTTGGTAGAGGGTGATTCGATAACAGATGTTTTGCTGGTGGTTAATTGGGCGGCCGTTGTTTTGCCGGATGTTGTTGCTTCGGTTGGCGGAGAATTGCTTACAGAGTTCTCGCCGCAAGCCGTAACACAAAGCAACAGGATTCCCCATAGAATTACAATTAAAAATGTTTTAATCACTTATCCCATCTCCTTTACCATTACAAAAATATGATGGTTGCTTTATACTTCGTTACTTCTCGCCCCATATTGCAAGAACGGTTCCAGTTGATTGAATAATCACATCATATGCACCACCCAACACGCGAGGATTAACGTGATATGTGCGAACATAATAGGTATTGTTTTCTTTATCGAATCGAACGCTACACCCCATCCATTCAAAAATACTGCCTTCGGAGTTTCCGAAGCGTTCGGCAATTGCTGCTTTTCCTGCTTTCGCGGCAGATTTGTAGTCGGCGACTTCACCGTAATTCTCATCTGTTTGGAAATGCGCATTTTCAATATATTCGGAAAATTCTTCTACGAAAAAATCGCCGGTGTATTTAGGGGCAGTTGAAGCAAAATAAAATGAGAAAAAAGTAATAAGCATTGCGAGGACTATGATACCGGAAATAATGATAGCTTTTTTCATATTCACTCCCCCTTTTTCTCAGTATAACATTTCAAAGAGTTTTTTGCAACATAACAGAAAAATCCCTCTGCCGAGAAATCGGCAGAGGGATTGCTTTATGTTTGACGGCAGGAGCAAGCCCCTGCCCTACAAAATCTAATTACTTAGATTCTTTAATAGCAGCCTGTGGTGCAACGAAACGGGCGATTCGTGAATCGCCCCTACACGCACATATCAAAATCGTGTTCGTAGGGGCAGGCCTCTGGACTGCCCGCCATACGGGCGGTCGGGGACGTCCGCCCCTACAAGCTAAAACCACAAATACGATCGTAGGGGACGACGCCCACGTCGTCCTGCGAAGATCGTACAAACCGTGACGGACGAGACCGCCCACCCGTTATCATTTAATATGCCAGATATCCTTCGCATATTCCGCGATGGTGCGGTCGGAGGAGAATTTTCCTGCCGCGCACAAATTGCGCCATTGCTTGGCGGCAAAGCCGCGGCGGTTACGCCCGTAATCGCGGTTGACCGCGAGCTTGGCGCGCAGGCAATCCTCGAAATCGAGCAGCAGATAGTAGTGGTCTGGCTTATGCCAACTCGCACCGTCCAGCAGAGCGGTAAACAGCTCGCGGAACATCCCCGTGCCGCCGTCGTCCAGCGTGCCGTTGACCAGCGCGTCCAGACAGCGCTTGATTTTCGGGTTTTGCTCATACAGCTTGCGTGCGTCGTAGGTGTCCGCAATACGTTCGATATCCTCCACGCGCGCGCCGAAAATGACGTTGTTTTCCTCGCCGGCTTCTGCGACGATCTCGACGTTGGCACCGTCGTAGGTGCCGAGCGTCACGGCACCATTGAGCATCAGCTTCATATTACCCGTGCCGCTCGCCTCGGTGCCGGCGGTGGAGATCTGCTCGGACACGTCCGCCGCCGCCATAATCTTTTCGGCGTAAGACACGTTGTAATCCGACACAAACACCACCTGCATATAGCGGTTGACCTGCTCGTCCTGCGCGATAAGGTCGGCAACCGCGTGAATGAGCTTG
Organism: Acutalibacteraceae bacterium; assembly: GCA_045596425.1. Lineage (GTDB taxonomy): Bacteria > Bacillota > Clostridia > Oscillospirales > Acutalibacteraceae > UBA5905. Next base: position 10,696 of record JAZOCH010000204.1, read on the forward strand.
ATAATCGCCTTGGCGCGGAAATACCCCGGCGCGGCTTTGGCGCCGAACAGGAAGACCGTGGGGGTAAAATCGGTCAGCGCGCCTTCTTTAATCTCAAAATACAGTTCCAGAATACACAGAATATTGAGCAACTGCCGCTTGTATTCGTGCAGGCGCTTGACCTGGGTGTCGAAGATGGCGTCGGGAGAGATCTTCACACCCTGATACTTCTTTGCGAAGTTGCTGAAAGCCACCTTGTTGGCGCGCTTGATCTGACCAATCTTCTTCAGCACAGATGCGTCGCCGGCATACTTCTCCAGCTTCTTCATGTTC
>JAZOCH010000205.1:0-8249 GCA_045596425.1 Acutalibacteraceae bacterium
ACATGGCTACGATCCGACTTGTTGTGAGCGGCGGCTGTTATTATTTATCATCTTTTATTACCCACACCGTTTACACAACGGAACCAACCAGTCAAGCAGCGCCGTGGCAAGCATCACGCCGAGTGCCGGCAGGAAATATGAATTCAGGGAATTGAGCGACCACGTCACGCACAGCAACAGCCCTGCGAGTGCCGTCAACACTCGCACCGCCAAGGCAAGATGCCCTTTGACCTGCAAGCCGCGACAAGCAGCAAGCACCGTTGCAGTACCGAGGATATGCCCGTTGGATGCCAACACGGCAGGCGCTTCGGCGCACTCCTCTGTAATCAGTTGGTCGTACAGCCGTCCGGCAACGGCAGGCAACACATCCACGTAATACTCATCCAACTCGAAATCACGGCACAAATCCTCGGCGGTAACGTTGGGGTCGTTGGAGCGCACCAGCAAGGTGACCTTGGCACGGCAAACCTCGTGCAAAGCATCCGCGATGCTCTCGTCAGGCAGGTAACTGACCACAAACATCGCGGACAGCTCACCGGCCGTGGACAGATACACCAAACGGCGACCGTTCTTCGCATAACGCGCCTCATAATCGGACGATGGGACGTCGATATCGTGATTCTGCAACAAGCGGCGGTTACCCACCAGCACGCGGCGGCCGTCCACCCAACCCGAGAGACCCATCCCTTGCTCGTACACCAGGCTATCCACCTCGTGCAGGAGCTCTTCCTTGTTCTGGATGATGCGGCGGAAAATCATCGACAGAGGACCGCCTGCGCGGATAGACAAGGAGGCGGCATCCAGAATCGCTGCATCGATGTGCATACCCGAGAAGGTCTTTATGCCGTGCAACAACATACTCTCATCAGGGTATAAGTCGGCAACGTCCACCACCAATGCATCGGGATGGCCAAAATCGTCCACGGCACGCCAGCCAACCAAGAAGCCGCCCTTACGCAGCATACGGCGGCACGCTCTCTTCATCGGCAGTTGCATCGCCAGCATCGTGGAGAAGGAGGACAAGCACAGCATAAACACCAAGGCGCTCAGCCATTGCCAGAAACCGCCGTCAAACCGCCCCATTACCGCCGGTATCAGCGACAGCACCAAGGACGCACCAATGGTGATGGGCGCTCCGTACAGCGCGTGACGGTCTCCGCCGTCCTCCTCGTAGGCATTGTTGAGGTACGAGGAAAGGAACGAACTGCGACGGAAATATACCACGTCCGCGGTATCCTCTACCGTCACACGGCGACCGATTTCCAGCGCCGCCTTTTCATCTTCGATGAGCGAAGCACAATACTTTTCGCCTTGATACGATACAAACGGGAAGTTATCGCGAATACGTCCGACCTTAACAAGCTGACCGGCGGCATTGAACACCATTAGTAAGCCAGCCAAAGGAGCAAATACCGGCAACGGTGCTTCCATATTAATGAAGTGCAGAATAGAGCCGCAAAGTGCCACCGACACACTCACCGCAGGCGCGGTATCGTTGTTCGCGCGCAGGGTGAACAGCCCCGACAAGCCGCGTGCAACCGCGGAATAATTGAGCACCAGCATCAGCACCAAGCAGAACACGTGTGCCGTCAAATACCCGACACCCGTGATGGGCGATTGTCCGATGTTGACCGTCACCAAGGTCAACAACAGAAGCACCAGTTCCAAGCCGATCGTCAATAATAAGCCGACCACACCGGTACGCCAACGGTATTGCAACTCCAAGCGAACGGCATCCGCAGTGTCGTAGCCGGTAAAGTCCTCAATCTCTTGCTCGTCCTCCGACTCGTCGATTGCTTCTTCTTCCGGCTCATTTTCTTCTTCTTCGTCACCGCCGAGCACAAACTCGCGCACTTTTTCCTGACGGGCGCGTTGCAAACGTTCCGCAGGATCCTCGTCGTCCGTCTGTGCCGTTTCGGCGTCCTCAACGTCCTCCACACGCACCAGCTCTTCCAACGATAACTGATCGGGAAGCTGTTCGGGTGTCGGCGTCTCCTCGCGCACGATCTGCGGCGGTACTGCCGCGGCAGGCTCCGGCTGTTTAATATTCACCACGCGCGTAACGTCCTCCACCATCGGCGCAGAGGGACGCACCGCAGGCATCACCATTGTCGGCTCTTCCATCACCGATATCGGCTGCTGCGTCGCTATCGCAGCCGGCTCTGCCTCTATCGGCTCAGACGGTTCGGCAAGCTCCTCCACCGCTGTGACCGACGGCAAATCCCGTCCCGAAGAGATGTCAACCGATTCCTGCTCGGTCGGCTCGATCGCTTCCACCGTCACCTCGTGGGGCTCCTGCGACAAATCGGGAGAACCTTGCTCCGTGTGGTACTGACCGATCGGCTTTAATCCCCAATCCGCCCACGATTCTTCCATAATCTCTTCCGACTCGCGCTTTTCGCGCTGCTTCAAGAAGCCAAAGAGCGCCCGTTTTCTTCTTGGCTGTTCCGCATCCGGGGGAACGCAGCCATCCTCGACGGGGGAAATCTCCGCCGAAACCTCCTGCTCATTTTCCTCTTCCAACGCAATGGGTTCCGGCGTCGATTCAAGCTCTTGCACAGGCTCCTCGGGCAACGGTGCGGGCTCCTCAACCGCTCCCTCCTCCTCGACAACAGGCGTGGGTACCTCTATCGGCTGTTTTGCATCGGTAGAAGGCTGTTTTTCTACTTTTTTCTGTAATAATTCATTCACCAGTTCATCCAGATCGATATTCCCTTTTTGCATTCCGTCCTGCATGCGTGAATTCTCTCCTTTTTACTGCCGTTTATTATCCTTTACGGTTGATTGCCTTGATGCCCTTACGCTGGCGCGCCGCCTCATACAGCACGATGCCGCAGGCAACCGAGGCATTCAACGAATTGATGCGTCCGCTCATCGGTAGGGACAGCATAAAATCGCAATTCTCCCGTACCAGACGGCTGACGCCGCGCCCCTCCGAGCCGACCACCAGCGCCATCGCGCCCGTCAGGTCGGTGGAACACCAATCCTCACCGTCCATATCCAGTCCGTAAATCCACAGTCCGCGTTTTTTCATCTCTTTGATCGCTTCGGTGATGTTCGCCACACGAGCAACCGGCACATATTCCACGGCACCTGCCGACGCCTTGTATACCGCACCCGTCAAGCCCACCGAACGACGGCGCGGTACCACCACACCGTGCGCCCCTGCCGCCTCTGCGGTACGCAGAATCGCGCCGAGATTATGCGGATCCTCCAACTCGTCACATACAATAAAGAACGGAGGCTCTCCCTTTGCTTCTGCCGCAGAAAACAGCTCCTCCAAGGTGACGTAGTCCTTGCAGGCGGCGATGGCAATGACACCCTGATGATTGTTCTCCATCGCATCCAGCTTGCGCGCATCCGTCTCCTTGACTGGGATACCGTTTTCACGGCACCGCGCAACGATAGCCGCTATGCTCCCTTGCCGTTCTCCACGCGCAATCAGCACGCTGTCCAGCGGACGTCCCGATTTAAGCGCTTCCATCACTGCGTTGCGCCCGACGATACGGTCTTGTATTTGCTTTTGTTCTTGTTGTTCCATAATTCTCTCCCGAAACCGTGCTCAATATGGTAGGCTTCATTGCTGTTCGGGTACAAATACCCATATTCTCCATAATACTATACCATATATAGTAGCAAATTACAAGGTGTAACCACAAAATTTTGATAAAAAGCGTGATTTTTCCTTTGCCAACTTTTATTTGCATTAAATCCATTTTGCAAGAAACTTGCTTTAAAGCATTGACAAGCTTTTCACTAATATAGTATAATATTCAGCACCAAAACTTTATGGAGGCTAGTTTAATGGAAAACTATTCCGCAATCGCTACGTTTGCCGGTGCGGCTATCGCACTGCTGTTCGCGGCGTTTACCGCACGCAAGGTGCTCCGTTCCCCCGAAGGCACCGATCGGATGAAGGCTATCTCGGCATCTATCCGTGCAGGCGCCAATGCGTTCTTGAAAAGACAGTATATTATTGTTTCCGTCTTCTTCGCGGTGGTATTTGCCGTTCTGTGCGTAATGGCTGCCACCAAGCTGCTGACGTGGTTTGTGCCCTTCGCCTTTGTTACGGGCGGCTTCTTCTCGGCGCTCTCGGGCTTTATCGGGATGAAGATCGCCACCGCCGCCAACGCGCGAACCGCTAATGCTTGCCGCGAGGGTCTTAACCGCGGCTTACGCATCGCCTTTTCCGCCGGTTCGGTGATGGGCTTTACCGTCGTCGGTCTGGGACTTTTGGATATTTCCATCTGGTTCGCCTTGCTCAAATTCGTTTTCAACCTGCCTGCGAATGAGATTACGGGCGCGATGATCACCTTCGGTATGGGCGCTTCCTCGATGGCACTGTTTGCCCGTGTAGGCGGCGGTATCTTTACCAAAGCCGCGGACGTCGGCGCGGACCTTGTGGGCAAGGTCGAGGCAGGCATCCCTGAGGACGATCCCCGTAATCCGGCGGTTATCGCGGATAACGTCGGCGATAACGTCGGTGACGTCGCCGGTATGGGCGCCGACCTGTACGAATCGTACGTCGGCTCCGTTATTTCTGCCGCGGCGCTCGGCGTTGCGGCATTCGGCAGCTTCGAAGCCTTGATGCTGCCGATGCTTATCGCCGCCGTCGGTATCCTCTGCTCCATCATCGGCACCTTCTTCGTCAGCACGAAGGAAGGCGCTTCGCAGAAGAATCTGCTTGCCGCCCTCAGCCGCGGCACCAATCTCTCAGCGATTCTTATTGCTATCGCTTGTTTCCCCTTGGTGTATTTCATCCTCGGGGCAGATAACTGGACGATGTATTTTGCCATCCTCGCCGGTCTGATTGCCGGTGTGCTTATCGGTCAGGCAACCGAGTATTTCACCTCCGACACCTACAAGCCCACGCGCAAGCTCGCCGCTTCTTCGGAAACGGGATCGGCGACCATCATCATCAGCGGCGTGTCGCTGGGTATGCTGTCCACCGCTCTGCCGATTATCATCATCGCGGTGTGTGTGCTGGTCGCCTACTTTGTGTCGGGCGGCGCTGATTCGGCTTCGATGGGTCTCTACGGCATTGCCCTCGCCGCTGTTGGTATGCTGTCCACGCTGGGCATCACGCTGGCAACCGATGCTTATGGTCCCGTGGCGGACAATGCAGGCGGCATCGCGCAGATGGCCGGTCTGGAAGAGCAGGTGCGTGAGCGCACCGATGCACTGGATGCACTCGGCAACACCACCGCCGCTACCGGCAAGGGTTTTGCAATCGGCTCTGCCGCCTTGACCGCCCTGGCACTGATGGCGTCCTATATTGAAAAGATTCACTCCATCGAGGGCGGCGCGGACAAGCTTAAAGACCTCAGTCTGATGAATCCCACCGTGCTTATCGGCCTGTTTATCGGCGCTTGCTTGCCCTTCGTGTTTGCGGCGCTGACGATGGAATCCGTCGGTCGTGCCGCACAGAGCGTTGTTAAGGAAGTGCGCCGTCAGTTCCGTGAGATCACGGGTCTGATGGAAGGCAAAGCCGAAGCGGACTACGCCAAGTGCGTTGACCTTTGCACCAAGTCCAGCTTGCGTGAGATGGTTCTTCCCACCGTCGTGGCGGTCATCGTTCCGATCGCGGTCGGCTTGTTGCTCGGCTGCACGGGTGTCGTCGGTATGCTCGCAGGTGCGACCGCATCGGGCTTCCTGATGGCGGTGTTTATGTCCAACTCGGGCGGCGCCTGGGATAACGCCAAGAAACACATTGAAGGCGGCGCCTACAACGGCAAGGGCTCGGATAACCACAAAGCAGCGGTCGTCGGTGACACCGTCGGTGACCCCTTCAAGGACACCTCCGGCCCTGCCATCAACATCCTCATTAAACTGTTGTCGATGGTATCCATCGTGTTCGCATCCTTGGTCGTTTCTTTCAGCTTACTGTAATCCAACCTATCCCTCGACGATGCTCGGGGGATAGATTAATGTAACAACAAAAGCCGAAGGCTCACGCCTTCGGCTTTTGTTATACGGTTTATTATTCGTCCTCGTCGGGGCGATCCCAGTTGTGCCACACGTTCTGCACGTCGTCGTTGTCTTCGAGCAGGTCAAGCAACTTCTCCATATTCTTAGCGGCATCGGGGTCGGTAATCTCGCTGAGCACGTCGGGTACCATCTGCAATTCGGCCGTGATGAAGGTATAGCCCTTCGCTTCCAGATCGTCACGCACGCCCGAGAAATCCTCCGGCTCGGTGGTAATCTCAAACACGTCCTCGTTGGCGGCGAAGTCGGCGGCACCGGCATCCAGTGCATCCTCCATCACCTTATCCTCATCGAGGTCCTCCGCCTCGACGACGAGGATGCCCTTCTGATTGAACATAAAGCCGACACAGCCCGTCTGACCCATATTACCGCCGCACTTGTCAAAATAGTGGCGAAGGTCCGCCGCGGTGCGGTTACGATTGTCCGTCAGCGTTTCCACGATGACCGCGATACCGCTGGGGCCGTAGCCCTCATACTGCAACGCCTCGTAATTGTCCGCGTTACCCTCACCTGCCGCCTTCTTAATGATGCGGTCAATATTATCGTTCGGCACGTTGTTCGCCTTCGCCTTAGCGATAGCATCGCGCAGCTTGGAGTTGGAGGAAGGATCGGCACTGCCGCCCTCCTTCACCGCTACGGCGATCTCGCGCCCCATTTTGGTGAAGATCTTCGCCTTCTGGCCGTCGGTCTTTTCTTTCTTACGCTTAATATTGTTCCACTTGGAATGTCCTGACATGGAAAAATCCCCTTACCTTATAAAATATCCGTTCTTTATCATAGCACAACCCGTGCGCTTTTGCAATACAAAATTACAGCGATTGCCAAAACGCGCGAATATCCTCTGCCGAGGCAAACGCACGCCCCTGAATCAGCTGTGCCGAACCGCCGCCGCGTGCGGACAGCCGCTCTTTGAGCACAGCGGCGAACTGCGGTAAATCTCCGCCTGCCGCGGCGTAGGTGTATCCGTTTTCGTCATCCCCCGTAAAGGCGGCGCACAAACCACCAATCTTTGCCGATGCCGCCAACACAAGGTCGCGCAGGCTCTCGGCATCCACGCCTTTTTCAATAAATAACGCGCGCTCACTCTCCGCCGAAAGCATCTCCACGCGTAGTGCGAGGGTTTCTTTACGCGCGGCTATCAATTCACGGGCAAGCGCATCGCGTTGCGCCAACAAGCGTTGCACGCCGTCCAGCGCCATCGGCTGTTTGACCGACAGTGCCGCCGCAATCGCCGCGGTCTGCGCATACCGCATCCGATAATCGTACAAGGCATCCAAGCCGCACTGCATATGGATGCGCACGCCGCCCTTGTAGCGAATAAAATCCAACAGCTTAATCAGCCCGACCTGTCCCGTGGATGCGACGTGCGGCGCACAACACGCACAGCGGTCCAGCCCGTCTATGGTAACGATGCGCACAGCACCGTCGATCGCTTTTTTACTGCGATAGTCCATTGTCGCCAGCTCCTCGGCAGAGGGGTATGCCGCCGTTACCGTCCGATTGGCGGCGACGGCGCGATTCGCCAGCTCCTCTACCTCATCAAGCTGTTCGCGCGTCAGCTCCCCGTTAAGGTCCAAGGTCACATCCTCACTGCCGAGGTGAAACCCCACGTTCTCGTAGCCGTACAAACGATGAATGATGCCGCAGACGATATGCTCCCCCGTATGCTTCTGCATCCGCAAAAAACGAGTATCCCAATCCAGCACGCCCGTCACCGTCTGTCCCACCGTCAAGGGGGCAGCAAGCGTATGCAGAATGCGCTCACCATCGGTCTGCACATCCAGCACCGCGACACCACCGAGCGTACCGCTATCCGCCGCCTGCCCTCCCCCTTCGGGGAAAAAGGCGGTACGGTCCAATATCACGGCGTAATTCTCGCCCTGCGACTCACAAGAAAGCACCGTTGCGGTAAACTCCCGACAGAAGCTGTCCTGCTCGTATAATCTCTGTGTCATTGTTCATCCCTCGTTTCGCTGTCACAACAGCCCTATTATAGCCCATCGGCATCAAAAAAGCAAGCGCTTATCGGGCGTACTGTTAAGGACAGTACAGCAAGATACGAAAACGCCCATAGTTTTTTGTGGGTGTTTTTTAATATTCTCTTTCTTTGTTAGTCAAGTTGTGCTATAATATAACTAACCGATAAACAATAATTTGTCTAACAGATAATTTTGCTTTTTTAGGGTTTTAGGTTCTCCTAAAATGCGGAAAATGTGCTGTACATATTCCCTGCTTGTCACGGTATAAGACAAAAGAAAAAGCCT
>JAZOCH010000206.1:0-13034 GCA_045596425.1 Acutalibacteraceae bacterium
CCTGCTGTTCGAGCTGTACGCGCTCCTCATTCCAGCTACCCGTGTGCTGGTCTATGTAGTTAAGGACATCGGTTTTGTTGAAGCCGCCGATAGCGGAGCGAAACATACCCTTCTCTTCCATATTACACGCTTCCTTTTTTCAATATAACGGGCAGTGAAGAAATCCCGCATATAATCAAAATAAGTATACCATAAAGATAGGCGGCTTGTAAAGCCCCTCTTTTATACATAATTATAATGAAAAGGACACACCGCGGAGTGACCGCGGTGTGTCCGTATCGGTTGAGTGAGCCTGTAAGCCGAGTTCTGTCGTGAGCAACCATCTATCTAGGCTGTCCGTTGCCGAACAGCCCAAGCCGCCCGTCGAAGCACATCGGGCCGATGTATCGCTTCTGTCGGCGTTGCTCCGGATAGGGTTTGCAGGGCCACGCTGTCTCCAACGTGCCGGTGAGCTCTTACCTCGCCTTTCCACCCTTACCGCAGAGGCTGCGGCGGTATATCTCTGTTGCACTTTCCCTAGGGTCACCCCCGGCGGCCGTTAGCCGTTATCCTGCCCTGTGGAGCTCGGACTTTCCTCGTGTGCAGGCACACGCGGCTGCTCAGCTCACTCGCTTGACAGTTTACCGCAAACGGACGGATTTGTCAACCCGAAAAATTTTGCAAAACACTTGGATTTTTTCGTGGGATGTTGTATAATTTTTATATACGTATGGCAAGGAAGTGACGGTATGCTGCAACTGCTCATCGGGCGCGCAGGAAGCGGAAAAACGCAGGTGCTATTTGATCGCATAGAGACTCTGGTACAGCAGGGACACCAACGAGTGTTGTTGATTGTACCGGAGCAATACTCGTTTGAGACCGAGCGTTCATTGTTGATGCGCTTGGGCGCACAGCGTGCGAACCGTGTGCAGGTGCACAGCTTCACCAGTATGGCAGACGCGGTGTTCCGCGAGGTCGGCGGTATGGCAGGTGAGCAGCTCGATGACGGTGAGCGCGCTTTGCTGATGAGTCGCGCACTGGACGAGGTGGCGGCACTGGCACGGGATGCCGGTGAGCCGTTGATGGGGGCGGACCCCCGTCTGGTTACCGACAGCGCGTACGTGGAGCAGTTGCTGGTGCTGTGGGGAGAGCTGCGCCAATGTGCCGTGCCGCTTGAGGAGCTTTCCCGTGCGCAGGAGGAGCTGGCGGCGGAGGGGTCACTGACGGACCACAGCTTACAAGAAAAGGTTAAGGACCTCGCGCGGATATTTGCTGTGTATGAAGGCATGGTTGCGCACAGCGGCCAGGAGGATGCGGACAAGCTGACGCGCTTGGCGTCGGCGTTGGCGGATAGCCGTTTGCCCGACGGCGCGGCGGTGATGGTGATGGGCTTTAAGGGCTTCACCGTGCAAGAGTTGACGATAATCGAGCGCCTCATTCCTCGTGTGCAGGAGATGACAGTGGCACTGACCACCGATACCCCCGGTGTTAAATGGTCGCGCGCGCTGGAACACAGCCGCGAATTTACGCTGTTTGCGCCCGTGACGGATACGGTAGAGCAGCTGCGAAAGCTGGCGGATACACATCATCGTTCGTGGGAGCTTCGCGTATTATCTGAGAATCGCCGCAATCCGTCGGGTGCTTTGTGCGCGTTGGAGGCCGGGTTGTATGCCCCCTCGCCTGTGGTATACGACGGCGAGGCGGATGCCGTCACCGTTACCCCTTGTCGGGATATTTATGAAGAATGTGACGTGGTTGCACGCTCTATTCGCCGTTTGGTGCGTGAGGAGGGATATCGCCTGCGCGATATCACCGTCGTTGCGCGCAATCTTAATGACTATCACGGTCTGTTAGAGGATGCCTTGGAGCAGGAGGGTATCGCCTACTCGATGGATGCGCGGCAAGACCTGCTGGATGAGCCGCTGGTGGTGTATGTCCGCGCGGCGTTGCGCGTTGCGGTGGGGGGCTTGCGTACGGAGGAGATTCTGCGCCTACTCAAAACCGACCTTGGTTGTCTGGATGCCGTGCAGATTGCGCAGTTGGAAAACTACGTGTATATGTGGGGTATTGACGCGGATGGATGGGAAACTGAATGGACGGAGAATCCGTCAGGCCTCGGTGCGCCCGTGACTTCGCACACCGCCCGTCAGCTTGCCGAGCTCAACGCGTGGCGGCGGCAGGCAATCGGGCCGCTTTGTGCTTTGCGCAACGCTCTTCGTGGCGGTGCCTACGGACGGGAATTTGCGTTGGCGGTGTATCGCTATCTTACGGGTGGCGATGTATTGTCCACGCATATTGTACGGCAGGTCAGCACCTTGGAGGAGCTGGGAGAGCCGTTGCTTGCCGCGCGTGCCGCCCGTTTGTGGGACGAAGTGGTGGGGATTCTTGACCGCTTTGCTACCGTATTGGGGGACACACGCTTGCCTGCCTCGCGGTTGGAAGAGCTGTTCACGATGCTCGCGCAGAGCATCGACATCGGGCAGATACCGCAGGGCTTGGACGCGGTGACTATCGGCTCGGCGGACCGTATCCGCTACCATCATCCGCGCGCGGTGTTTATGTTGGGGATGAATGAGGGCGTGTTTCCTGCGTATCCCGATTGTGCAGGGTTGCTTACCACAGATGACCGTCAGCGGTTGGAAACGTGCGGCATCAAGCTGTCCAGCGACCTGCTGACGCAAAGCATCGAAGAACGCTATTATGCGTATATGGCGGTTGCCGCTCCGACGCAACGGCTGTTTATGTCGTATCATACCGCGGGGGATTGCGTACCCTCGCCAATCATTACTGCTGTGAGGACGATTCTGCCTGCACATACGCGCGGCGTGGCTGTCGCGCAGGACGGACGGGACCTCGAATCGGGGGAGGCGATGTTCACCCGTCTGGCACGGGAGTATACGCGCGCGACCCCGATTACGCAGAGCTTGCGGCAGGTGTTGGTGCAGGAGTCGGCGTTTGGCGGTCGCTTGGCGGCAGTGGAGCGCAGTGTCGGACGTGGGGAATTCCGCTTGGAGGACGCCGATACGGCAAGTCGATTGTTCGGTAACGACCTGCGCTTGTCTGCGAGCCAGACGGATAAATTTTATCAGTGCCATTTCTCATATTTCTGCCGTTACGGACTGGGATTGTATCCGCGCAAGCGTGCGCAGATCGACGCCGCCTTCTTTGGAACGGTTGTGCACTACGTAATGGAAACCCTACTGCCGCAGTATGCACAAACGGATGGTCTCATTGACCGTCTGAAAGCGGAGGACGAGACACGGCAGGATTCGGCGGCGGAGAACGCTTTGCAGGCGGAGTTGCTTAGCACCATTGCCGACGACGTGCATAAGGCAGTGATGGCGTACGCTGCCGCGCAGATGGGCGGCACGGACAACAAAAGCGGTCGCTTTTTGTATCAGTTGCAGTTAGCAGAGCGCTCGGCGTGCAATATGCTGTGGCATACCGTGATGGAACTGCGCCAGAGCGCGTTTACGCCTGCGGAGTTTGAACTCGGTATTGTCCCGAACGATGAGGAGGACACCCCCGAGGGGGCGATTCCCTCAATGCGCATCACCTTTCCTCGCGGCAGTGTGCGGCTGGTGGGTAAGGTGGATCGCGTGGATCTGTTTGTTCGCTTTGACGGCAAGGCATTTGTGCGCGTCGTGGACTATAAAACGGGAACAAAAACCTTTGATCTCAACGAGGTCAGCGCAGGGCTGAATATGCAGATGCTGTTGTATCTCTACACCATTTGCGACCGCCCCGACCGTTACAAAACCGATGTTGTACAGCCTGCCGGCGTACTGTACCATCCGCTGTCTGACCTGCTGGTGGACCGCAAGATGGCGGAAAACGCACAAACCGCGCGTCTCAAATCCATGAAGATGGATGGCATCGTGCTGGACGATGCCTCGGTGGTGCAGGCGATGGAACGGGATAACGGCAAATTGTTTATCCCTGCCGAAATCGCCAAGGACGGCACGCCGAAGGGCAGTGTGGTGACCGAGGCGCAGTTTCGTTTATTGCGCGGCGTGGTTGAGCAGTTGCTTATTAAGATGGCAGACTCCTTGCTTGACGGCGATATTGCCGCACTGCCGATTCAGCGAGGGGACTATACCCCGTGTACCTATTGCGATTATCGCGCGGTATGCGCGCGTGACGAGGATGCGCCGTGTGCCACGTTGACGGAGCGTAGTATGAAGCAGGTGCTGGAAGAACTGGAAAAGACGGAGGTGAGCGACGGTGAGTGAACGCCAATGGACAGACCCCCAGGGGCACAGCATTGAGGGGCGTGGCGGCTCGGTGTTGGTTTCTGCCGCTGCCGGTTCGGGCAAAACGGCGGTGCTGGTGGAGCGCGTTATCCGCCGCATCACCGCCGAAGAAAACCCCGTGGACGTCAACCGTCTGTTGGTGGTGACCTTTACGCGTGCGGCGGCGGCGGAGATGCGCCAGCGATTGTCGGATGCGCTCGCTAAGAAGATTGCCGAGCATCCCGAAGATGAACGGTATCAGAAACAGCAATTATTACTACCGCAGGCGGCGATTACCACGGTGGATGGCTTTTGCGCGCAGTTACTGCGTCAGCAGGCGGCGAACGCAGGGCTTCCGCCGCGCTTTAAGGTCGCCGAGGAGAGCGAGGCGGCGGTGCTTGCCGCCCGTGCGCTGGACGAGGTGCTGGAAGAGAGCTACACCAAACGCGACACGGCGTTTTTGGCGTTGGCGGCACAGCTCGGCGGACAACGTGACGACAACGGTCTGCGCGAGGCGGTGCGCGAGGCGTATACCTTTATGCAGGCACAGCCCTTCCCTGAAAAATGGCTCAAACAGCAGTTGGATGCGTATACGGCGGTGATACCGTTGGAGGATACCGGCTGGATGCAGCCTATATGGAAGGAATTGTCGTTCACCTTGGCGGCGTGCGCCTATCAGTTGGCGAGCGCGGCATTAAAGGCGGAGGCGTGTGGCATTATTCCGTACGCCGACCATCTGCGTGTCGAGCAAATGCAGCTTGAAAACCTGCAAAAAGCCTTGTGTGAGGGCGATTACGATAGCCGTATCGCGCAACTGACCGCGTTTTCCTTTGATCGTTTACCGGCGGTGAAGGTGGCAGATGCGGTACAGCAGGAGGTCAAAGGCGCTATTCAGAAACTGCGCGACGGCATTAAGAAAAAGCTCAAAAAACTGCTGGATTCCTTGTTCACCGGCGATGAGGTGCGCGCCGATTTGGCGGCACTTGCGCCGATGGCGGAAGCCTTGGGTGAGCTGGTGCGGCAGTATACCGAGCGTTACACCGCGCTTAAACGGCAGAAAAAGCTGTTGGATTACGGCGATTTGGAGCACGAATGCTTGCGGTTGCTTCTTGACAGCGAAACGGGTGAGCGCACGCCGCTTGCTCGGGAGCTGTCCGCGCAATACGACGAGATTATGGTGGACGAATATCAGGACACCAATGCTGCGCAGGATGCGTTGTTCCGCGCTTTGTCGCGCGATGAGAGCAATCTCTTTATGGTGGGAGATGTCAAGCAGAGCATTTACGGTTTTCGCTTGGCGATGCCCGACATTTTTACGAGTCGTCGGGACGTGTACAACCCGTATAACGCCGAAAATCCGCAATTTCCTGCCACCATCACGCTGGAAAACAATTTCCGCAGTCGTGAGAACGTCACGGACACGGTCAATTTTCTGTTTCGTCAGTTGATGCAGGCGTCCGTCGGCGGCGTGGACTATAACGAGCGCGAGGCGCTGGTGTATTCGGCCGGTTACCAAGAGGCACAGGGCTTTGACACCGAGTGGCTGATGCTGGATAGGTCGTTGGCAGGGGAGGATTGCCCGTCGGTCGAGGTTGCGGAGGCACGGGCGATTGCTCACCGCATCCGCGAGCAGATGGACACCCTTTCTGTGCGCACAAAGGATGGTACACGTCCCTTGGAATATGGCGACATCTGCATTTTGCTGCGGTATCGGCGCACGATGCCGATTTATATTAAAGAGCTTTCCCGATTGGGCATCCCCGTTGGCGCAGAGGGTAGCGGCACGCTGTTGTCCACCCCCGAAGTGCGCACGGCACTGGCGCTGTTACGCACGATTGACAACCCCTTGCGCGAAATAGAGCTGACGGCGCTGATGCTGTCGCCGCTGTACGGCTTTACCGCCGACGATTGCGCCCGTTTACGACTACTTGTGCGCGGTGACGAAAAGAAAGAACCGCTGTACACGGTGATGACGCAGGTGGCCAAGGGAGAACGGGCGGCGGATGAAACACTTAGTGCTTTGTGCCGTCGTTTGGTTGCCGATTTGCGGCGTTTTCGCACCTTAGCGGTGTCTTTGCCTGCTGACCGTCTGCTGGAAAGGTTGTATCGGGATACGGCGTTACCGTCGGTGTTTGCCGCCCGTGCAGGCGGCCGCCAGCGCGTGGCGAATTTGCATCAGCTTGACCGTGTGGCGCGTTCCTTTGAGCAGGACGGATTTCGTGGATTATCGGCGTTTATCCGCCACATTGACCGCTTGGAGGAGCAGGGCAAAGACCTTGCCGCAGGCGACTCGGTGGGCGGTAACAGCGTGCGCCTGATGACGGTGCACGGCTCCAAGGGCTTGGAGTATCCCGTGGTATATCTCGCCCGTTTGGGTGGGCAGTTTAACAACGACGACAGCCGCAAGAAGCTGTTGTTCCACGACACTGTCGGCATCGGGCTGTGCCGTCGCGACGAGCAAACGCAGTTAAAAGGGCGCACGTTG
Source organism: Acutalibacteraceae bacterium (assembly GCA_045596425.1). Taxonomy (GTDB): domain Bacteria; phylum Bacillota; class Clostridia; order Oscillospirales; family Acutalibacteraceae; genus UBA5905. The sequence continues at coordinate 6,697 of JAZOCH010000206.1, forward strand.
CCCTTTGAAGGAGTGCTTGCCGCCCGTAGGCAGGATGACCGTGCCGAAGAATTGCGCGTGTGGTACGTGGCGATGACGCGCGCCAAGGAGAAATTGTGTGTCGTGCTCAGCGAGCGTGATTTGCGCGCTAAGCTGGCGGCGTTGGAGAACGCCTTGTGTGCCGAAAGAACCTTACCTGCGGAGAGTATCCTACACGCGGCAAGTCCGGCGGATTGGTTTTTGTCGGCGGCGCTCAGGCACCCGTCGTTTGCGGCATTGCGCCAATCCCCCGATGCCACACTGTCACTGGCGGCAAAACGCGATTGGCTTGTACAGGTGCTTGACCCCTCATCGCTCGACGAGGAGACGGTGACGATGGAGCGATCCACCGACGTTGCCGCCGATGAGGAATTGACAGCGCTACTCAAACAGCGCTTGGCGTATCGTTACCCGTATGCGGCACTCGCGCGTGTGCCTGCCAAGGTTGCCGCCTCCCAGCTTTCCCACGAAGGGCTGAGTCGCCAACACGTTGCGGACAAACGTCCCGATTTCTTGCAACGGGATGGGATGTCAGCGGCGCAAAAGGGTACGGCCTTGCATACCTTTATGCAGTTTGCGGACTATGCACGTGCGGCGCAGGACAGTGCGGCGGAAATTAAGCGACTGGTCAACGCCGGCTTTATCACGTCCCATCAGGCAGAGGTGTTGCCGCAGGAGTTGATTGACCGCTTCTTTGCAAGCGACCTGTATGCGCGTATGACGCGTTCGCCTGATTGCCGCCGTGAGTTCCATTTCACCGTCACGGTACCTGCCGTGGTGGTTGCAGAACCGTCGGGCGCGCTTGACGGGGAAACGGTGCTGGTGCAGGGTATTGCCGACTGTGTGTTCCGTGAGGGTGACTCGTTGGTTCTGCTGGATTACAAGACCGACAAAATCCGTGAGCCGCAGGAACTGCTTGACCGCTATCGTGAACAGATGCGTTTTTACAAGCAGGCGCTGGAACAGATTTTCGACCTGCCCGTCAAGCAGGCGGTGCTGTACAGCTTTCATCTCGGCACCACCGTTGAAGTGGCACTATAACACAAAAAGGACACCCGACCATATGAGTTGTACCATTAGGGACAGTAAAAAAGGCCCCCTTGTGTAAAGGGGGCTGGATTTTTGCAAAGCAAAAAGACTGGGGGATTGTTAAGTGCAGACGACCAACAATCCCTCCGTCAAAAATCACAGATTTTTGCCACCTCCCTTTACACAAGGGAGGCTTTTTCTTTCGTCTTATACCGTAACAAGCAGGATGTTTGGGCGCCCAAATGTCTCTTGTTAGGCAAACCTAAACCTCTTACTAACTAAAATGTGTACCCTTCAGCCAAGTCAGAGATAAACATAGGAATAAATTTTTTCTTAGATGTATTGTTCCCTATCAAGTGCTGACGGCAAAAGTGGATAACTCCCGTTCGTTTTAGAGAGGAAAGATCATTCATCTCAACGGTGATATAAATCACATTTTTGTAAGTCATGGGAATTTTTTTGTTTTTCCCATGACGTGTGGGCTTCAAAACCTCTGTGGAAAAATATAGATCGTATACACTACTATAACGAGTCCTTTGATGGGCAACGCCCCAATCCAGCACATTCTCCCAAGCAATGAATTTAGTTCTTGCTAGCGGTCTGCGGAAATAAATACCCTCCTCAGCCACAACTATATGACCACACTCGGTGCGCAAAACAGCTGTGACTACGGCAACACAGGCAAGAAAGACCCCTACCACTATCCACCAAACGTTCAGAGGGTGCGGTTTATCTGCAACCCATTTAGCCAGCACTTCAAGGGTTAAGATCAACCCAAAACCTATAACACAAACAATGACAACCGTCGCAGAGGCGGTGCGTTGGCGAAGGATATAGCCCTTTTCGTTTTTTTCGTAGATGGTGCTCATATACCCATCCTTTCGGCAATTGCTGCAAAGTAGTACAACTTTGTCATAGGTGTAGAATGGTGTTTTATCCTTAACGGTACGCCCCTTACGGCCAAGTGTCCTTTTTGATGATTATGTAAGCGCTTACAAAATCTGCATAATCAGCTCGGTGACAAATACAGCCGCGCAGCTTAGTGCCGCCACCGTCACCAGACTGCGCTTGCACAGCGCTGCCGCCAGAGCCACGGCCAACGCCACGGCGCCGCTGATAACGGCGTTGGTGGCGTAGAGAATGGCTGGGAAGGTCATCGCTGTCAAGCAAGCGCAAGGCACGTATGCAAGAAAAGAACGGATAAAGCGGCTTTTGATTTGCTTGCGGAAGAACACCAGCGGCACCATTCGAATGAGGTAGGTGGTGACCGCCATAACGGCGATATAAATATAAGGATTCATTCGCTCGCCTCCTCTTTGTTATCCATGGGGAAGAGGACGGCACATACCGCCGCCGCGATTATCGTACACAGCACGATGGCGAGTCCGCTGTCCACGGATTTGAGCAACGGTATCCACGCAAATAAGCAGCTTAATGCCGCCGCGAGTAAGGCGGCGAGGCGTTTTGCCTTGCTTTCCACCGCCTGCGGCACAACGATGGCGACAAACATCCCGTAGAGAGCCACGCCGAGTGCCGTGCTTACCGAGGAGGGCAGAATATCGCCGGCGAGCGCACCGAGCAACGTGCCGCTTGTCCAGCCGATGAGCGGTGTCAGTCCCAGTCCGTACATATAGGGTACGGTCAACGGCACGGGGCGTTGCATCGCCAGTGCGAAAATTTCGTCGGTGTTGAAGAAGGCAATAATCAGCCGTTGCAGGATACCGAAATCCTTGCCGAGCTTTTGGCTGAGTGCCAGACTCATCAGCGCGTAACGGCTGTTGATGACCAGTTGCGTAAGCAGCATGATCCACAGGGAGGATGCGGCCGCAATCACGCCGATGGCGGCGAATTGCCCGGCACTGGTGAGGTTGGTCAACGACATAACGGTTGCTTGCACAACACTGACGGTGTTTACCGCCGCCACGCCGAAGCCGAAGCTGACGGCGAAGTAGCCGATGCCGACGGGCAGGCTATCCCGTATGCCGAGAAAATAGTCTTTGCGTTGCATGGTATTCGTCCTTCCGCGGAATTATTTGAGCCGGTCGGCAATGTCGAAAATCATTGCTTCGGTCTTTTCCCAGCCGAGGCAGGGGTCGGTAATGGACTGACCGAATTCGTGGTCCGTGGCGCTTGCCGCACCGTCAACGAGGTAGCTCTCGATCATCAGACCCTTGACCAGACGGCGTACGTCGGGGTTGTGGTTACAGCTATGCACCACGTCGGATGCGATGCGCACTTGCTCGGCGTATTTCTTGCCGGAGTTGTTATGATTGGTGTCAATAAGTACGGCAGGATTCACAAGGGTTGATTTGGCGTACAGCTCGTTTAACTGCATCAAGTCCTCGTAATGATAGTTGGACACCGAGCGCCCCGTGTAGTCCACGTATCCGCGCAAAATCGCGTGGGCGCAGGGGTTGCCGCTACTTTTGACCTCCCAGCCGCGATAGAGGAAGGTGTGTCCGTGCTGGGCGGCGGAAATGGCGTTCATCATCACGGTAAGGTCGCCGCCCGTGGGGTTTTTCATACCGACGGGCTCGTCAATGCCGCTCGCGACGAGGCGGTGCTGCTGGTTCTCTACCGAGCGTGCGCCGATGGCGACGTACGCGAGCAGGTCGGACAGATAGCGGTGGTTTTCGGGGTACAGCATTTCATCCGCGCAGGTGAACCCGTAGTCGCGCAGGGCGCTCAGGTGCAGGTCACGGATGGACAGGATCCCCTCCAACATATCGGGACTGTGTGTGGGGTCGGGTTGGTGGAGCATCCCCTTGTAGCCTGCCCCCGTGGTACGGGGCTTGTTGGTGTAGATGCGTGGGATGATCAGCAGCTTATCCGCTACCTGCTCCTGCACACGGCGCAGACGGAAAATATATTCCAGCACAGGTGCCTTGCTTTCGGCGGAGCAGGGGCCGATAATCAGCAAAAATTTATCCGATTCCCCCATAAACACGCGGCGAATCTCGTCGGCACGGGCATCGCGCACCGCCGCGAGGTCATCGGTGACGGGGTATTGTGCTTTGATATCTTGTGGGATGGGGAGCTTGCGTTTGAAATCCATACTCATAATCAATCGTCTCTCTTTCTGGGTCAGGGTTTATCGAACAGCGCGCGGCGTGCGGTGGAGATGCGCATCATTTCGCGCATCTCGTCGCGGTTACCGTCGCGCACGGTGGCGTACAGACGCTCGAAAGCGTCGCGGAAGCGATCCATCTCGCCGAGCAGCACCTCGCGGTTTTCGAGGAACAGCTCACTCCACATCGCATCGTTGATACGTGCGATGCGTGTCAGATCACGGAAGGAGTCGCCGGTATAGCGCACCAGCTCGGGGTCGTCCTTGGCGCACATCAGCGACACGGCGATGCAGTGCGTCAACTGGGACAAGAACCCAATCATTTCATCGTGGCGCTCGGGACTGAGCTGAGAAACATAGCGAAAGCCGAGATTCCAGCCGAGATCCTCGCACAGCTCGATAGCGTCGGGCGTGTTATCCGCGGTGGGTACGACGAGGTAGTTTGCACCGTAGAAAATGCGGTCGTCCGCGTTTTCTACGCCGCCAACCTCACGACCGGCCATTGGGTGTGCGGCGATATATTCCACCCCGTCGGGAAGCAACGCGTTGATGCGAGGGAGGATGCTCCCCTTCACACCCGTCACGTCGGTGACGATGGTGCCGCTTGTCAGGAGATGTCCGTGCTGCTGCATCCATTCGATGAAGGTGTGTGGATAGAGGGCGAAGATGACGAGGTCAGCGTTGCTGACGAGGTCAGGCTCAACCTGCGTTGTGCCGTAGTCGATGATGCCTTTGTTCATCGCATAGTCGATAGCGTTTTGTTCGAGGGTGATGGCGCTAACGTGATAGCTGCGGCGTTTCAGTGCCATGGCGTAACTGCCGCCCAGCAAGCCGAGACCGACGATTAAAACGCGGTGATGTTTTTCGAGTCTCATTGTGTGGTCACCTGAATTCCTAATTTTGTGATGTCGTCAAAGAAGGTCGGGTAGCTTTTTGTCACCGCTTCGGCACCTTCGATGACACCTCCGACAAGGGAGCACAGCACGCTCATCGCCATCACGATGCGGTGGTCGTTGTGCCCGTCGATGGGGCTTGTCGGCGCGTGCAGAGGCGCCTTATGCACAATCACGCGGTTCTCCTCCACCGTGACGGGGGTGCCGCATTTTTTAAGCTCTGCTTGCATCGCGGCGGCGCGGTCGGATTCTTTGAGCCGCAGACGTGAAGTTTCCTCAAATACGCCGCCGTTCTTTGCCGCGGCCACGGCGAACAGAACGGGGGCAAGGTCGGGACAATCTCCGAGCGGTATCGGCGCGGTATCTCCTGCGGCAAGGCGCGCGAATAGCGCGCGATATACACGGTCACCTTGCGCGGAATCATCGTCTAAGTCGCCAACCGTCACCTTGCCGCCGAACACATTGAACGCTTCAAGGAATGCCGCGTTCGACCAGTCCCCTTCCACGGTGGCGGTACGGGAACGGTAGCTTTGTCCGCCGGGGATGAGGATACCGTTCTCCGTTCGATGCAGAACGATACCGAAATCGGTGAGAGCTTTGAGGGTAAGGTCGATGTAGGAAAGACTCTCCGCCTTGCCCGTGATCGTGAGAACGCTGTCCTCTTTTGCCAAAGGCAGAGCGAACAGCAGACCGCTGATAAATTGGCTGGACACGTCGCCACGTACCGCATAGCGTCCGCCACTCAGCGGACCGCAAACGGTGAGGGTGTTACCCTGCCGCTCAAATCGTGCCCCTTCGTTTATACAAAGCTTCTCATATACATCGAGAGGGCGTTGCATCAGCCGTTCAGCACCCGTCAGCGTGACGGGTTTATCCGACAACAGGCACAGCGGAATCAAAAATCGTAGAGTAGAGCCGCTTTCATGGCAGTCAAGCAGGGCGTTTTCGGGGATGCTTGACGGAGTAAGACCGCCGATGCGTATGGTGTCGCCGTCCTGCTCGATATGCGTACCAAGGGAGCCGAGACACCGCAGCGTAGCGCGGATATCTTCGGAAAGCGCGATGTTATGAACGGTGGAGTCTGCCGACAACGCACCGCAAATGAGCGCGCGGTGAGCCATACTTTTGGAGGGCGGTGCCTCGATATGCCCACGCGCGGCGGAAGGGTGAATGGTCACGTTCATTTATTTCGCCTCGATAATTGTTTTGAGATAGTCCATCGCTTCGGTGTAGCCGGCAAGCCCGTGTCCGCAGATGGTTTTTACGCACGCGGTGCGGACGTAGCTTATCTGACGGAACTCCTCACGTGTCGCCACATCGGAGATATGCAC
>JAZOCH010000207.1:0-3547 GCA_045596425.1 Acutalibacteraceae bacterium
CCGATGGCATCGCCGAACTGCTCACGTATGATCTCACTGCGAAGCTCCTTGAGCGGATCATCGCCGTCTTTAAGCATCTGCAAATGCGCCAGCAGCTCCTCCTTGTTGCTGACAATGTAACAACCATCCAGCATACGCTTCATCGAATCCGCAAGATCCAATTCCATATTCGACGCACAGAAAATCAACGGCTTTCCCGTAATAAAATATTCTACCATCATACTGGAAATATCGCTCACCATCACATCGGCGTTCCAAAGCGTCGCCTCATATCCGGGCTCTTTATCCAGACAGACGTTCGGCAATGCATCACACCGAGCAATATAATCCTCCGCCTCACGCTCTGTCAGCTCGCCGGTCTCGACAAAATGAGAAAACATCAGCGGGTGAGGGCGCAGCAGAAAATCAACCTCCGGATGCGTAACCGCATATTCAATCAAGTCTTTATGATAGGTAAAGAAATTACTGCCGCCAAGCGCCTTGTCTGTTGTCCACCGAGGCGTCCAAAGAACACGGAAACCATTCTTGGAAAACGCCCAAGACGGGCTGACAGCCTTTTCAAACGAAAGCAAATGCTCCAGCATAGGATACCCGTGACATTCCGTCTTCTGCAACCCAATCCGATGCAGCAACGGGCGATCGCTCACATTCAGCGACTGCATGAACGGCAACCCTGCGAAGTAGTAGTAGGTGTACGCCATAAAATCGCGGTTCAGCGACACGCGTGCCAGATCGGAAGAAAAACCTATTCCATACATGATCAAGCAGACACGGCTGTATCGACTGACATGGTGCGTTGTGTAGCATACAGGCAACAGATGGTTGTACGGGCGCGCGTAGAACACATACGCCAGATCCATTGTCTCCAAATCCAACCACGTGTCCTCTCCCGTCAACGCGTTGATAGCCTCCGGATATCCGTGCGTAACGCAGTAATCATAGGTGTCATTTCTCGTACACTCGGGGGAGTCCAACTGATTGTTTGTAATGCGGTCCGGTATACAGATCAGATATGGTTCAAAACGGTCATCCTTCATCATCCGATGATACAAATCCTCCGTCTTCGTCCAAGCAGGAATGTACTGGCACATAAACCCCACTCGGATCGGGCACTCCTGCCTTTTTATGCGGCGCTCCTGCAAAAAAGCGGGGACAACACGCAGGTACAGAAAAAACGCTTTCACGCCGCGTCCCATCGAGCGTACAAACGGGATCTTCCGCAAAACTTTTTTCACAATCATCGACATACCAAGACTCCTTCGCTCACTTTTTCGACAATACGCTTTTCACGAACGCCAAAACCTTCTTGTGCATAATCACGATCACAAGCAATACCGCCGCGATGATCCCGTAGCGAACCCAAGGCAGACCGTACAACGCCATCGCCGTAAAGGACAAGGCCATAAACACGAAAAACAGCAAAATCAGAGACCTAAGATCAAACGCCTCCTGCGTAAAGCCGTTTTTTCTGAGAATCAGACGCATCGTAAAATAATTCGACACCGCAAACACAACGTAGCTGGCCAGCGTAGTGTAACCCGCCGCCACAAAACCGCAAAGCGGAATCAGCCAAGCGTTGAGCGCAACATTAAGAAGCGCCGACCCGACTGATCCCCAAATCAACAACGCCTTTTCTTCATAGTAAAACTCTACGTTAATAAACAACTGCGAGTAAAAGAGCAACAGAATACTCATCGCCACCGGCGGTACAACCCACGCCGCCTGCGCATACGCCTCTCCTGCCATAATGAAAATGATCTCCGGCGCAAGCGCGATCACGCCCAACAACAAAAACGCCATCAGCAAGGCAATACCGTTTGCCACATTACGATTTTCCGACTCCTTGCCCTCCTTGATTTTTCCGTAAAACCACGGGACATACGAGTTGTTGATCGCATTAAGTACGAAAATCAGCAAAGTCGCCAAAGAATACGCCACGTTGTACATACCGGCTTTGTCCGTGCCGGAAATATGGCTGATCATAATGCGGTCGCTCTGGTTGAAGACCACCTGCGATAGATAATAGGTGATCAGCGGAATATTAAAGCCTAAGGCGTAGCGAATATACTGTTTGCTAAACCCACCCTTGCCCTTGATGGCATTCGACACAAACAGCGCGGCACCGACAGCAATCATCACCGAGGCGTAGCCGAAAATGCGTGCATATCCTTTCTCTTCGCTGTTAACAATCAAAAAATACGCCAGCATCGGCGCCGCGACCGCAGTCGTCAACGTTAGCGCAATAACGCTGATGTATTTAAATTCAAACCGCTTGATACCATACCAGCACATCAAGGAGAAGTGGGTCACAATCTCCGCCACCATCAAGCACACAAGCGCCGTCGGCAATTCAAACAGCTTATTCCACATATCGGCAAACGGCAAATAGATGGCAAGAAAAATCGCGCTCAACCCGAGCACAATATTCTGGATAGCTGCAATATACCGCGGACGATCCTGCTCAAACCTCACCATTGCCGTAGAAAAAGAACCATACGCCAAATTTAGCGTAATGAAAATCGTCAGAATGGACGACCAAGATGTGTACACGCTGTATTGCCCGTATTGCTCAACCGTCATCAAACGGGTAAACAACGGCAGGGTGAAAAACGAAAGCGATTTTTGTAAAATGCTGCACACCGCATACGACACCGAGGCCTTCGCCTGTATCGGTATTGATTTCCACTTTTTCATCAAACCATTCAATGTAACTATCTTCTTTCTCTCGTTTTTCACGGACATTGCGTCGCTTCGGTCACAACATACCACAAAAAGTTCACGCGTTGCTCTTGCGTATAGCAGGAAATAATATGCTCCGGCACCTGTGTTGTGCGCGTATATCCGCACTTGTCATAAAAACGCACGGCACGCTTGTTTTCCGTATTTACACACCAGTAAATGGCTGAGAGCCCTAATTGGGAGAGGCCGTAGCGGAGGATCTCTCGCATACCGTACTGCGAATAGCCCTTTCCCATCGCGCATGCGCGCACAGTCACGGCAAATTCCGCCGTCGCGGCATCACGGTCAATGTGTTTAAGGCTGACGGTGCCCATATACTCATCCTCATCACTCACCACCGCCATATGCAGATCGTCCGCGTCGTCCTGCGCATACGCGATAAAACGAAGGCAATCCTCTAACGTCTTCTCTGCAAAGTTGGTGCCTAAATGCCCGACGACATCGGGGTCGTGCATCCATTCAAGCATCCGCGGCGCATCGGCAGGCACAAGCTTTCTCAACTTCATACATACACCTCAACAATCATATACGTTCTAAGGAAACCAGTCGATTGAGCTTCTCCGTACGTTTATATACAAACGCAAACAACCAATTGGTTGTCAAATGCCACAGCAAATGCACGAAAAAGCCAACAATATAAATTATCCCGACCGATACACCGATGTGTAGGAACATCATCGGGATCCTGCGGGAAACGGCAGTCTGCACATCCAAGCGAAGCACGAGCGCATCGTGAAACAAAAAGCAGGTGAACGCTCCTGCCGCCAATCGATTGATAACCTTAACATAAAAGTTCCACCGCATAAAC
>JAZOCH010000208.1:0-2362 GCA_045596425.1 Acutalibacteraceae bacterium
TGAATAAAAAGGCTATGACGAAGACGGCTTTGTACAGGCGTTCACAGAGAGTCGGTGGTTGGTGTAAACCGATAACAAATGTGCAAAACAGCCCATCCCTTCCGAGCCGGAGTTTCGAAACGGTGTCTAGCACCCCAGTAGAAGCCCCCGTGACGGCTGCGTAAAAGCCCAGGCGTTGATGGACGCCGATGAGCGGTCGCTTTTGGCGACAATTTGAGTGGTACCGCGGATGTGTTTAATCACACTCGTCTCAAAGTTTTGAGACGAGTGTTTTTTATTTTATCAAATTATTTTAAAGGAGGAATTGACATGGCAAACGTTTCAACCGACAAGCTCTACGAGGTGGCTCGCCGAATTAAGGAGATGCGCGAGATTGCGGGCTACACCGTCGAAGAGATGGCAGAAAAGACCGAAGTCGCCGTTGAGGAATATGTCAAATTAGAAGCGGGCGAACTGGATTTCCCCTTCTCCTTCATTTATAACTGTGCGCAGGAATTCGGTATCGGTATGTCCGATCTGCTGGAGGGCACGACCAGTGCGCGTCTGACCTCCTACACCGTCACCCGTAAGGGGCAGGGGCAGACCACGGCAAAAGAGGACGGCATCTCCATCGCCAACCTCGCGCCGAAATTCCGCGATAAGATTGCCGAGCCTTACTGGGTGCGGTACGACTACGACCCCGCGCAGCAGAATAATCCGATCCATCTGTCCAGCCACAGCGGTCAGGAGTTCGACCTCGTTATCAGCGGTAAGCTCAAGGTGCAGGTCGGTGATCACACCGAGGTCCTCAGCGAAGGTGACAGCATTTACTACGACTCCTCTACCCCGCACGGCATGATCGCCGTCGATGGACAGGAATGCGTGTTCTGCGCGGTCGTTCTGCCCGGCGAGGACACCAAGGAAGAGGTCGTGCGCCGCAGTCTGGTGACGGCGAAATCCTCCGAGCCGCTTGTCTGCGAGGAGTTCGTCAAGACCGAAGAGGATGAGCATGGTGCCCTGCAACACATCGAATTTCAGAATACCGAGCGTTTCAATTTCGGCTTCGACATCGTGGACGGTATCGCGAAAAAATACCCCGATAAGCTCGCGATGCTGCATCTTGACAAGCACAAAGTTGAGCGTCGCTTCACTTTCCGCGACATCAAACAGTACTCCAATCAGGTTGCGAACTATTTCACCTCGCTCGGCATCAAACGCGGCGACAAGGTGATGCTGGTGCTCAAGCGTCACTACCAGTTCTGGTTCTGTATGGTCGCGCTGCATAAGCTCGGCGCGGTGGCGATCCCCGCCACCAACCAGCTCAAACAGCACGACTTTGAATACCGTTTCAACGCTGCGGGCGTGTCCGCCATCGTCTGCACGGCGGACGGCGACACCGCCGACATTGCGGCGGCGGCAGCCGAAAACTGCCCGCAGGTGACCACCAAGATCATCGTCGGTGCAGAAAAGGACGGCTGGCACGATTTCGACGAGGAGTTTAAGCTCTTCTCCCGCAAGTTCGTGCGTCCCGAGGACGCTTCTGCGGGCGATGACACCGCCTTGATGTTCTTCACCTCCGGCACGACCGGCAACCCGAAGATGGCGGCGCACAAGCACACCTATGCACTGGGGCATTTCGTCACCGCGAAATACTGGCACTGCTGTGAGCGCGACGGTCTGCACCTGACCATCTCCGACACCGGCTGGGGCAAATCCCTGTGGGGCAAGCTCTACGGTCAGTGGCTGTGCGAGGGCGCGGTGTTTGTATACGACTTCGACCGCTTCGACGAGAACGACATCCTGCCGATGTTCGCAAAATACAACATCACCACCTTCTGCGCGCCGCCCACGATGCTGCGTATGCTCATCCGCGGCGACCTGAGCAAATACGACCTGTCCTCGATCCACCATATGACCACCGCGGGTGAGGCACTCAACCCCGAGGTGTATAAGCAATTCAAGGCGGCGACGGGTCTGGAGATCATGGAAGGCTTCGGTCAGACCGAGACCACCCTCGCCATCGCCAACTTGGTCGGCACCGTGCCGAAGATCGGCTCGATGGGCAAGGCGTCACCCCAGTTCGACCTCGACGTCGCCGATCCCGACGGCAACAGTGTCGCGGTCGGCGAAACGGGCGAGATCGTCATCCACACCGATAAATCCATCCCCTGTGGTCTGTTTAAGGAATATTATCTCGACGACGAGAAGACCAAGGATGCGTGGTACGACGGAATGTACCACACGGGCGATACCGCGTGGCGGGATGAGGACGGCTATTTCTGGTACGTCAGCCGCGTAGACGACGTTATCAAGTCGTCGGGCTACCGCATCGGACCGTTTGAGAACGAGAGTGTGATCATGGAACTGCCCTACGTCGTGGAAT
>JAZOCH010000209.1:0-3921 GCA_045596425.1 Acutalibacteraceae bacterium
CATGGGGGCGACAAACGCACTAATCGGCTCAAACGCTCGACGAGTCGCCCCGCTGCGCTACATCTCGATATGAAATTTTTGTACAAACGCTCACTTGGGTGAATGGTGCGAAGCAACATTCACATGGGGGCGTCCACCGCATTAATCGGCTCAGACACACTCACCGTCGTCCCGACAGCCTAACCATTATAGTACGAGCCGAACGGTTTGTCAATGGTTTTTTCGCCGTGTGCGCAAATTTCCCCATCCAAACACGCCAAAAACATTGACAAACCCCCTAGTATAGCAGTATACTAATGAGGATTAGGACAAGTTTTTTCCAACATCGGACAAATTACCTCGCTTTTTGCAAAGGAGAGATTGCTATGGCATCCATTCCGACCCTGTTCGGCAGCATGGTTTTTAATGATACGGTGATGCAGGAGCGCCTGCCCAAGGAAACCTATCAGGCGTTGCGCAACACCATGCAGAACGGTCGCCATTTGAACCCTGCGGTGGCGGCGGTCGTCGCCGGCGCGATGAAGGACTGGGCAATCGAAAAGGGCGCCACCCACTATACCCACTGGTTCCAGCCGATGACCGGCATCGCCGCGGAAAAGCACGACAGCTTTATCTCTCCTGCGGATGACGGCAAGGTTATTATGGAATCCTCCGGCAAGGAGCTCATCCAGGGTGAGGCGGACGCCTCCTCGTTCCCGTCGGGCGGTCTGCGCGCGACCTTCGAGGCGCGCGGCTACACCGCGTGGGACCCCACCTCCTACGCCTTCATTAAAGACAATACCCTCTGCATCCCCACCGCGTTCTGTTCGTTCGGTGGCGAAGCGCTGGATAAAAAAACGCCCCTGCTTCGCTCGATGGAAGCCATCAGCAAGCAGGCCCTGCGCGTGGTCAAGCTGTTCGGTCACGAGGATGTGACGATGGTGCGCTCCACCGTCGGTCCCGAGCAGGAGTATTTCCTCATTGACAAGGCGGTGTACGACCGCCGCAAGGACCTCATCAACACCGGTCGCACGCTGTTCGGCGCGAAGCCCTCGAAGGGTCAAGAGCTGGACGACCACTACTACGGCACCATCAAGACGCGTGTCGCCGCCTATATGCGCGACCTCGACGAGGAACTGTGGAAGCTGGGCGTGCTGTCCAAGACCGAGCACAACGAGGCGGCGCCTGCTCAGCACGAGATGGCGCCCATCTTCACCACCACCAACATCGCCGCCGACCACAATCAGCTCACGATGGAGATGATGAAAAAGGTCGCGGAGCGCCACGGCTTGGTGTGCCTGCTGCACGAAAAGCCCTTTGCCGGCGTCAACGGCAGCGGTAAGCACAACAACTGGTCGCTGTCCACTGACACGGGTGCCAACCTCCTCGAGCCGGGTGACACCCCCCACGAGAACGCGCAGTTCCTGCTGTTCCTCTGCGCGGTTATCAAGGCAGTGGACGACTATCAGGATATGCTGCGCGTATCCATCGCCAGCGCCGGCAACGACCACCGCCTCGGCGCACAAGAGGCGCCGCCTGCCGTGGTGTCCATCTTCCTCGGTGATGAGCTGACCGCCATCCTCGAAGCCATCGAGAACGATGCGGCGTACGATGCCAAGGAAACCGTGCAAATGAAGGTCGGCGTACATACCCTGCCGCGCTTCCCCAAGGACACCACCGACCGCAACCGCACCTCGCCGTTTGCGTTCACGGGCAATAAGTTTGAGTTCCGTATGCTGGGTTCGTCCCAGCCCGTGTCCGAGCCCAACGTGGTGCTCAACACCGCCGTCGCCGCCGTGCTGGACGATTTCGCCACCGAGCTGGAAGGCGCCGAGGACTTTAACGCCGCTTTGCAGGCGCTTATTCGCCGCGTTATCAAGGAACACAAGCGCATCATCTTCAACGGCAACGGCTACGACGATGCGTGGCTCGCCGAGGCCGCGCGCCGTGGGCTACTCAACCTGCCCACCACCGCCGACTGCCTGCCCTGCTACATTCTGCCCAAGAACATCGCGCTGTTTGAGAAATACGGCGTCTATTCCGAGGCAGAGATGCGCGCGCGCTACGACATTTACCTGACCAACTACGCGAAGGTGTTGCACATCGAGGCGTGCACCATGTGCAGTATGACGCGCAAGGACATCGTGCCTGCTGCCATCCGCTACGGACGCGAGTTGGCGGATGCCATCGTCAGCAAAAAAGCCGCCATCCGCGGCATCAACTGCAAGGTAGAGGAGCGCTTGCTCTCCAACATCCAGACCCACACCGCGGCGCTGGTCGAGGCATTGGACAAGCTGGATGCGTACATTCAGACAGCGGACGGTATGACCGCCGACGGACAGGCGCGTGCCAATTACTACCGCGACAGTATCATTCCGGCGATGGAAGCCCTACGCACCGAAGCCGACGCGCTGGAAATGCTGGTCGCCAAGGACCTGTGGCCGCTGCCCAGCTACGGCGACATTCTGTTCTCCGTGCGATAATCGTTATCCCTATCCCCTGCCGTGGACGGCAGGGGATATTTTCGTTGAACTGTTCTCCCTTTTATGCTACAATAGAGGAGCAAGAACCGCGAAAGGAGCATTCTATGGCGTTTTTATATTTTCTGGAAGGTTTGCGCAATACCGTGCTGGATGCCTTCTTCTCCTTTATCACCCTGTTCGGTGAGGAGACCATTTTTATGGCGATCGGAATGATCGTGTTTTGGTGTGTGGATAAATACAAGGGGTACTATCTGCTGTGCGTGGGGTTTTTGGGGACGGTGCTTAACCAGTTTCTCAAAATCCTCTGCCGTGTCCCCCGTCCGTGGGTGAAAGACCCCGATTTCACCATCGTGGAATCGGCGCGCGAGGCGGCTTCGGGCTATTCCTTCCCCAGCGGTCATACGCAGACCGCGGTGGGGCTGTACGGCGGCATCGCGCGCGTGAGCAAGAGCACCGCCCTGCGTGTGGGGATGTTGGTGCTGACCGCGCTGGTCGCGTTGTCACGGATGTATCTCGGCGTACACACCCCGGCGGACGTGCTGACCTCGGTCGGCATCGGTGCAGTGCTGGTGTTTGTGATGCACCCACTGTTTCGCAAAGCGGAACAGTCACCGCGCGTGATGATGGCAGTGCTGGTGTCCTTTATCGCGCTGATGGTCGCGTATCTATGCTTTGTGCATTGGTTCCCCTTCCCCGACGAGGTATACGCCGCCGAGGCGATACACAATCTGGAATCCGCGCGCAAAAACGGGTTTACCTTGCTCGGTTGCGCGGTAGGACTGCTACTGGCATACGTGGTGGACCACCGCTGGCTGCATTTTGACACCAAGGCGGTGTGGTGGGCGCAAATTATCAAGACGGTAGGCGGTATCCTGCTGGTACTCGCCGCCAAAGAGCTGCTGCGCGCACCGCTCGACGCGGCGTTCGGCGGCCATCTTGCCGCACGCAGTGTGCGATATTTCCTCATCGTGGTGGTGGGCGGCATTCTATGGCCGATGACGTTTAAATTTTTCGCAAAGCTCGGCAAAAGCGCGGAGAACTGCGAACGACAATCCGAGTAAGCGTGGAAACCGCCAGTTTTGCGGTTTCGCCGAAGGCGGAATGCGCGGTGTTTAGCCTCGCAAGCAAAATCTTGACCGACTTCGGCACATACGTGCCGAACGTCGAAGCGTCGCATACGGCGAAATTTGTTCCTGCGCTGATGCACACAAGCGATTCGCCGTGTGCGCTGATATTTTTTGCCTGCGGCAAAAAATATGGCCGATCGAGAGCATCAATCGACCAGCGACGCAAAAACAGCAGGGACACCCGATAGGGTGTCCCTTTTACTTTCGCCGGACTCTGAACCGTCGCATACGGCGAAAGTAATTCCTGCACTGATATACACATAAGCGATTCGCCGTGTGCGCTGATATTTTTTGCCTGCGGCAAAAAATATGGCCGATCGAGAGCATCAATC
>JAZOCH010000210.1:0-3917 GCA_045596425.1 Acutalibacteraceae bacterium
CAAACGAAGCCGAGCTATGGTAGCGAAGCCCCTCCGAGCGTGAGGCAGCGTTCAGTACGTAGGTCGTTTTGCCGAAATGATAGGGCGATGCAGCCACTAATCCTTGTCCGAACGAAGCCTGATAGTTGCCTGCCACAAAGGTCTGCATAATGCCTATTTTTTTGAGTTGCAGGTAGCCTCCGTAGCGCATATCGCGCGCCCTACAGCCTGTCGGACGCTGAACGGTCAGACCCAAACGCACACGGTCTTTGTAACGGAACCGGTAGCGCAACTGCGCATATACAGGGTCATTCTGCTTGTTGCGGTGCGGGTCTTCCAAGTACCTGCCATCCAAGCGCGCAGTCAGTTCGTGGTGCGAATAGCGAAATACGTCCCTTATGGAAATAGTGTCTTTATCAATCGGCTGAACGCAAACAAAGGGCAGCAGATTGCGTATCTCATAGTCGTGCAGGCTGCCTACTAATTGCAGTTCGTACAGGCTCTCCATCGGGTGGCGATACACGTAAGCGAGTATATCGTCTATTTGCTTGTCGCTCAGAAAACCTAATTGCGAGAGATCGTCATACGTGGCGCGGTTGAGGTCAATGGGTTGTTCGGCGATGCTGAACAGATGTTCTTGCAAGTCCTCATAGTCCACCTCGCCTTCTTCGGATAAGAAGGCATAGACATCCTCAATGACGGCATCTATCTCGGCAGGCGGAAGGGCAGCCTGCACACTAACCGACAGGAGGAGAAGAACTGTCAGCGCGAACCACATAACGGCGCAAAAGTATCGCTTTCCTTGTGTATGTACAATCATTTCAATACTTTTGCCCGTCCATTGCAAATCTTCTGTGAACAAGGCTTTACCCATACGAAAGACACTTCTTCGGCTCGTTGAGTGGCTGATTATGTTGGCGGCTTATGCCTACCTTATATATCGGCTCCTGACGTTTGATGACTATGCCTCGTTTGCAGCCGTCTTTTCGCGTGCCGATTTTCTACAGTGGACTGCACTCTTGGGTTGTGTTCTCCTTCTGCCTCTCAATTTCTTTTGCGAGGCCGGCAAGTGGAGACAGTTGCTTTCCGAATTGCACCCAGTCTCGTATCGCGAAGCGATTCGGCATGTCTTATACGGTCAGATGGCTGCTTTCATAACCCCTTATCGGTTAGGCGATATTCCTGCGCGCGTGTTGCGGCTTGGTACGCGTGAACATAGCAAGCAAGCATTCGTTATGGGGCTGTATGGCGGACTTATTCAGACGGTAGTGATTGTGGTTTGCGGCTTCTTTCCTGCCATTCTTTTCCTGCGTCATACATCCTTGCCTTATCTTCCCCAAATCGCACTTACGGCGGCTCTGGTGCTTGCGCTTTTCGGCGCGCTGCAATATAAAAGCCTGCCTCGGTCTATCCGACTGTCAGGCAGGCAATTACTTATTACTTTCGCGTGGAGTGTCGCGCGTTATGGCTGTTGGCTTGTTCAGTTCGCATTAGCCTTGTCGTGGGCAGGTCAATCCATCTCTTTCGCTAATCTTTGTGTCGCGCTCCCCGCTTATTATCTGTTCGTTACGCTCACTCCCAATATCCCCGTGGCGGATGCAGGTATCCGGGGCAGTTGGGCGGTCTTCATCTTGGGCTTTTACGGGTCGGATGCCCCTACGGCAGCCTTAGTGGCTGTGGCTATCTGGTTCATCTACACCCTTCTGCCCATAGCACTATATTTTCCGTGGACCAAACTTATTGCGCTTCGCGAACCAAGCGAACGGCGCAACCGCGATTAGTCGGAGTCGTTGAACGAGGATACAAGTAGTCCTTGCCGAACGAGAAAGCACTGCCCGAACTGGCTGACCAATAGTAACCTACCGTTTCGGCTTTGCTCACCACTTCGCCGTCCGAGAAACCCGTCATAGGCAGAAACACGCAACCTTTCTCCTCCATCTTCTTCCACTGGGTGGTGTTGTACTTGTTGTCCGAGGCTTTCGTGCCGTTTTTGCCCGCTACGTAGCGGTTCTTCTGCGGCAAGCGGAGGTTATCCGGCAGAATGAGCATTCCTGCCACGCCGTTTACTGTGGCTAACGTGAAGCGGGCTTTGGCTTCATCGCGCTTGTTGAGCAGGTAGTACCATTCGTTGCTCGTCAGCGTGCGCCATTGCTTCTTACCTCCGTTCACAATGTAGTTTCTGCCCCATTCCTCAAAGTCCGTGAAATCCGTTGAAAAATTCGTGAACGCTGTCGGACGGTCGCCCGTACCCCAACAGAACAAGTCCATCACGTCCGTCAGCGAGTTCTCTGTCCCCAACGCATCGTATTGCTCCGATGCAAACATCCAAGTACGTTCGCTCACATTGTAGCAAAGGTTCCCCGGCGCAAACACCACTTTTCTGCCGTCCGCTACCGTAAATGTAAATTTGTCGCTTGTCGGGTAGGTCATCTCTTTTGCCGTCTGTCCGCCTTCATCCGCAGCCGCATTATCTCCCGTTGCATCGGTGGCAGGTTCGGCACTCACGCGCTCGGCATTGGCACGGTGTTTCTTTTCCCATTGCTTGTAGCTTTCATCGTACCCTAAAGTGCCCTCATCTCCGGCGAACTCAATCACCATACCGTATGCCGTAGCGTGGCGCTTGGTATAGACGATAGGGAAATAGATTTGCGAAGTGACGGTGGTAGTGATATTGATAATCACTTGCCCGTCTTGCAGGTTGGCGTTGTCGTACATATTCTGTATGGCATTGTCCGTCAGCGAACTCTTTGACAAACCGCCTATGCCGAACACGTAACTCTGCGTACACTCGCCCGTTACTTTCTTCAGGTAGCGGAAATTGCCGTCTTTTATCACCACATTCGTGTTGCCGTTCGTGTTCGGATAGTGCGAACTATTGATGCCGCAACCACTTACCAGCAGGCAGATAAAAACCAACGATAAGTAAAAAATTCGTTTCATATTCTTACCTCTTTGTCATTTAACGCGCAAAAGTACCGCTAATTTCTCATTTGCACAAACATTATACTCGCTTATAACCTTACAGAACCTCAAATCGGCGTTCGTGAAGATTTTCGGGGTAGCGATTGGCGCGAATCGTATCGCCTAACAATTGCAAGTACCGAAGCAGTATATCCGTATCTTTCATATCCTCCGTCTGCATCGGCTCCGCGTAACGGAACATACCCGATGCTCCGCCCGACAGCAACGTGTAGTTCAACCCCGATACCGTATAACTCGCCGCCGGGTCAATCGCTTCCCACTTGCCATCAGCCGTTTCCACTTCCATTCGTACAATCCGTCGCGTATCGCCTACGCCGCAGAACATCTTCATCTCATCCCACTGAACGGATGAAGCCACGGACGGGTCGATACTGTAACGCAAGCCGCTGCATATATGGAAGTCGCCGCTCTCCACCGGATAGCTCGCCACGCTCACCTCCATCGCATCTAACAACTGCTGCCCCGTCATTCTTACCTTCGCCAAGCGGTTATTGAACGGAAAGAGTGAGATGAGTTCGCCTAACGTGATCGTACCCGTATCTATCGGAGCACGCAGTCCGCCGCCGTGCATCACGCCAATCTGACCGCCGCCCACAGCGCGCATCGCGTCCGCCGTGAAGTCGCTCAGGTTGGTCTCTTGCCAACGGATAATACGCGTCTTGTGTGAATCGCGGTCCAACAAGTTCACTTCGCTGTAGCCGACCGGCTTGTTCACTAACGAATCCAATCGGCTCTCTATCTCCGCTATTTTATCCGTCACCCGTGCCGGCAACAAAGAGTCAGATATGGTAACAGGGTCAATCAGACGAATCTTCACACCGCCCTCTACGGGAATAGTCAGCTCACCTACGTACTTGCCCTTCGAGCCGGTCGAAGCCAACCAGACCTCTTTCCCTTCGGCATTGTTCATCCGCTGCCGTATCACGTGGTGCGCATGCCCGTCTAACACGACATCA
>JAZOCH010000211.1:0-3895 GCA_045596425.1 Acutalibacteraceae bacterium
GGGGAGCCGTGTGCGCCCGTTACCGCGCTGGACAGCGTTGCTGTCCCCGAGGCTCGCTTTGGCGAGTGAACAGAGGTGGTACCACGATTTGACTCATCGTACTCTGCGGCTTTTGCCGCAGAGGATTTTTTGTGGTCTGCACCGGCTACAAATTTGTTTGTAGGGGGAGATGCCCACATCGCCCCGTTCCATTTGTTTTGCGAGCGGATGTGGGCATCCGCCCCTACAAAAAGAATATAGTTAGAAATATTATTTTAGGAGAGATAACAATGACCGTTTACGAAGAACTGGTTGCGCGCGGACTAATTGCGCAGGTAACCGACGAGGCTGAAATCAGCGAACTCATCAACACGGGTAAGGCGACGTTTTACATCGGCTTTGACCCCACGGCGGACAGCCTGCACGTGGGTCATTTTATGGCGCTGTGCTTGATGAAGCGTTTGCAGATGGCCGGCAACAAGCCGATTGCACTCATCGGTGGTGGTACCGCGATGATCGGTGACCCGTCGGGACGCACCGATATGCGCTCGATGATGACGCGCGAGACCATCCAGCACAACTGCGACTGCTTTAAGAAGCAGATGGAGCGTTTCATCGAGTTCGGTGAGGGCAAGGCAGAGATGGTGAACAACGCTGATTGGCTGCTGGACCTCAACTACGTCGATGTTCTGCGCGAGGTGGGTGCGTGCTTCTCGGTCAACAATATGCTGCGCGCCGAGTGCTACAAACAGCGTATGGAAAAGGGCTTATCCTTCCTCGAATTCAACTATATGATTATGCAGTCGTACGACTTCTATCATCTTTTCCAGACGCACGGCTGTAACCTGCAATTCGGGGGGAACGACCAGTGGTCGAATATGCTCGGCGCCACCGAGCTCATCCGCCGCAAGCTGGGCAAGGACGCCCACGCGATGACCATCACCTTGCTTCTCAACTCCGAGGGTAAGAAAATGGGTAAGACCGCCAGCGGCGCGGTGTGGCTGGACGCCAACAAGACCACGCCCTACGACTTCTACCAGTACTGGCGCAACGTCAGCGACGACGACGTGCTCAAATGCCTGCGTATGCTGACCTTCCTGCCGCTTGAACAGATTGACGAGATGGATAAGTGGGAGGGCAGTCAGCTCAACACCGCGAAGGAAATTCTCGCCTACGAGCTGACCAAACTGGTACACGGCGAGGAAGAAGCCGAAAAGGCACAGCAGGCGGCACGCGCGCTGTTTGCCGGTGCCGGCAACAGCGCCGATATGCCCACCACCACCCTGACCGCCGCCGATTTGACAGACGGCACCATCGGCATTCTCAGTCTGATGGTAAAATCCGGTCTTGCGGCGTCCAATGGCGAGGCGCGCCGCCTCGTTCAGCAGGGTGGCGTGTCGGTGAACGATGCCAAGGTGACCGACCCTGCCGTGGTGATGACTGCCGCCGACTTCGGTGCAGACGGACTTATCATCAAAAAAGGCAAAAAGGTGTACCATAAGGTCGTATTAGGCTGAGCATACATTAATTTGAAAAAGTAAAACTAGGTTCCCCTTGTCAGGGGAGCTGGCGGCAAGCCGTCTGAGGGGTAGTTAATCTCTCCCTCAGTCTCGCTGGCGCTCGACAGCTCCCTCGTCAGAGGGAGCCTTTTTCGGCTTTTCGCAATTTAACTCTTTACATTGTGAAAGTGTTTGTGTATAATAAGGATACCACTCGTAACGGAGGATGTAGGGATGAATTCGAAGATTAAGAACGAAGAAACCGATTTTTTGTTTCAGGCTGTTTTGCAGCTGCAAACGATGGAGGAATGCTACAAGTTCTTTGAGGACTTGTGCACCGTGCAGGAGATCAAGGCGATGTCCCAGCGCATAGCGGTGGCGAAGATGCTCAGCGACGGCAAGGTGTACAGCGAAATTGTCAAAAAGACGGGCGCTTCCACTGCTACCATCAGCCGCGTCAATCGCTCGCTGGAATACGGCTGTGACGCGTATCCGCTGATTTTCGGGCGTATGGCTGAGGACGAAGCTGAATGAGCGGTTACGGGGATTTTGCCGCGTTTTACGATGCGCTGACCGCGGACGTGGATTATGCTGCGTGGGCGGAGTATTTGCTCAGCGTCTTTGACCGCCACGACGGAGCGCGCGGACAACTGCTGGATTTGGCGTGCGGCTCGGGCAGTCTGGCGCTGGAACTGACCGCGCGCGGCGTGGACGTTATCGGCGTGGATGGTTCGCGGGATATGCTTGCCGTCGCACGGGAGAAGGCGGAGGACACGGGCGCACCCGTGATGTTCTTGTGTCAGGATATGCGTGAGCTGGATCTTTATGGCACGGTGGATGGCGCGGTATGTATGCTGGACAGCCTTTCGCACGTTTGCGTAACCGCCGATGTGGCGGAGATTTTACGCCGACTCGGATTGTTTATTGCGCCGGAAGGCTTATTGGTGTTTGACGTCAACACTCCGTACAAGCACCGTCAGGTGCTGGGGGATAACGCCTTTGTATTTGAAGAGGACGAGTTTTTGTGCGTGTGGCGCAATCGCTTTTCCGAGGCGAAATGCGAGGTGTCGATGCGGCTGGATTTCTTCCTCGAAGAGAACGGCGTTTACGAGCGCTACACTGACGAGGTGAAGGAGCGCGCTTATTCGCTAGCAACGTGGAAGAAGCTACTCGTCGAGGCAGGGTTTGACCTACTGGCGGTATACGGAGAGCGGAGTTTTGACGAGCCGACGGCGGATGCCGAGCGGTGGGTGTTTGTTGCGCGCAACCGCGCAATTTATCAACGAAACGGGGTATAAGGATTCGTATGGGTAGATTGATTCGCTGCCTCACGCGCGATGCGACGGTGATGGCGATGTTTTTGGATAGTAAGGATATTGTTGCCGAGGCAGAGCGCATCCACCAGCCCTCGGCGGTGGCGACGGCCGCGCTCGGCCGGTTGCTGACCGCCGCATCCATGATGGGCGTAATGCTTAAAGGAGAGAAGGAGTCGCTGACACTCAAACTCGGCGGCGGCGGTCCCATCGGCACGGTGATAGCGGTGTCGGACAGCTTCGGAAACGTGCGCGGTTATGCGCAAAATCCGATTGTGGAGATTCCGTTAAAGCCCAACGGCAAGCTGGATGTCAGCGGCGCGGTGGGCTTAGACGGGCAGCTGTACGTGATGCGTGATACGGGCGGTGCTGAGCCGTATATCGGGTGCATTCCTCTCGTTTCGGGAGAAATCGCCGAGGATATTACCAATTATTACGCCACCAGTGAGCAGACACCGACGGTGTGTGCGCTGGGCGTGCTGGTCAACCCCGATTTGACGGTGCAGGTGGCAGGCGGCTTGCTGTTGCAGTTGTTGCCGTTTTGCCCGTCGGAGGTCATTGACCGCGTGGAGGCCAACATTGCCAAGCTGGAACCCGTCACGACGATGCTTGCCAAGGGAATGACCCCCGAGGATATTATTGCCGCCGCGCTTGACGGGATGGAGTTTGATGTATTGGACACGTATGAGCCGTCATATCGCTGCGCTTGCTCGCATAAGAAAGTAGAGGGTGCGTTGCTCGCTTTGCCGCGTGACGAACGGCTGGCACTGCCTGATGAAAGCGGCACAGCGGAGGTCACTTGCCGCTTTTGCGATCAGGTTTATCGCTTCACGCGCGAGGACTTGGAAGCACTGGGTGAATAAGTGAAAATTTCTTTGGAAAAATGAGAAAAAACACTTGACAAACGCAGGGGTGTAGTGTATGATATACAGCGTCGCCCGTGAGAGTACGGCGTGGCCCTGTGTATGGAAGCATAGCTCAGCTGGTAGAGCACCTGCCTTACAAGCAGGGGGTCACAGGTTCGAGCCCTGTTGTTTCCACCACCGATTTTGGATATGGCCCGGTAGTTCAGCTGGTTAGAACGCTAGCCTGTCACGCTAGAGG
>JAZOCH010000212.1:0-4177 GCA_045596425.1 Acutalibacteraceae bacterium
ATATCCATCCGATCGGTCGATTTCTCTCCGAGTACGCCCAAGGCAAAATACGAAACCTTGTCCGCCAATTCGTCGGACGTCACGGTGTACTGGATGGTTTCGCGTGCCGTCAAGCTCGGGCCGTCGGAGCCGCACCCACGCGCCAACAGCGCGATAACCAAAGCAACGACCAACACCACGGGAATGAGAATAAGCCACAGGCGTTTGTTGTTCTTCTTTGCTTTCTTCGGCGGCTGTTTTTTATTGCCGGAGGCGGCGCCTGCCAGACTGACCTGCCGCGCAGACTGATTATCACTCATCCTGTTGCCCTCCCGTCTGTCGTTGTAAAATGCGTTCATTATAGGCGGCAAGCGTATCGGGGTGAATCGCCTGCCCCTTGTTCAATAAATCACGGATCGTGTAGTCGATGGTATAGATCATCGTATCATCCAGCGATACGTCGGATAATCGCCGTACCGTATCCACATCGGGATATTGTCGGTCGGCGGAGGTGAAATCCGCCACAAACACGATCTTTTCCAGCAAAGACATTCCTGCTCTGCCGGTGGTGTGATACCGCACCGCGTCCAGTATGGCGCGGTCATCCACGTGCAAAATATGCTCCAAGAACACAGCGCCGACCTTCGCGTGCCACAGTTTATCCACACGCTGTTCCACCTCGTCCAACAGTATACCAAAATCGGCAAGGATTTGCAACTGGGACTTTTGGTCGGTATCCTTCATCATATCGTGTAAAAGACCGGCGGTATATGCCTTCTTTTCGTCCGCGCCGTAACGGATGGCAAGCCGTTTCGCCTCATCGGCAACGCACAGCGAATGGTGATACCGATAATCCCCCAAGCGCTTGCGGATAATGGCGCGAAACTGCTCATCGCGGTCGCACATGCCCGTTGCCGCCGTATACAGACTATGCGCTTTTATATAGTCTGCCACGCCGTCGGGTAACCATTCATCCGTCGGCTCATTTGCCATCAGGCGGCGGCGAATCTCCGTGGAGGAAATCGGTTCGACCGGCTTATCCGCCACATAGCACCGCACGCCCTGCACCGTTAATTCGTCTGCATACGCGTGCAAAGTCGCGGTATCCGTTCCCGTTCGCGGCACAGTACACAGCGTTGCCATGCGCGCAATATCGTCAAAGCGGTACCACGTACGGATGGTGCAGAACATATCCGCGCCCGTGATAAGATACCACGCTGTATCGGGATATTGCTGTGTCAGTGCCGTCAGCGTATCCACGGTAAAGCTGGCACCGCCTCGTGCAATCTCCATATCCGATACAGAAAGCCTCGGATGCGCCTGTGCAGCGATGCGGCACATCGCCAGCCGATGCGAGGCATCCGCCAATGAATCCTTTGCCTTGTGCGGCGGAACAAAGGTCGGCATCAGCATTACCCCATCCAAACCGAGTTCATCCGCCAAGCGCAACGCCATCGAGACATGCCCACGATGGATGGGGTCAAACGTGCCGCCAAACAGCGCCATCTTTTTCATACCGACTCTCCTTTCCGCCGTAATCCACCCTGCGTATCAGCGGGGCAGTTTGATTTGCGAATCCTTTTCCTTCTGTCGGAACAGCACAAAGGTGCGGCCGACCACCTGCACCACCTCGGCGCTTACCGCCGCGGCAATCTCCTCGGCAATTTCGCGAGCGGTGGCAGGCGCGGTTTCCAGCACCTTGCCTTTAATGAGCTCACGAGCGGTCAGCGCATCATCCGCTTGGCGAATCATCGCGTCCGAGATACCGCCCTTGCCTGCGTGCAGGATAGGCTCCAATTTATTCGAAAGAGAGCGCAAATATGCGCGTTGTTTACTGGTCATTAATTTTTCCTCACTTGTTTAGATATTCTTCTAGCTTTTCCGCGAAGGCTTTGAGTGCCTGACCGCGGTGGCTGATGGCATCTTTTTCCTGTGCGGACATCTGAGCCGTGGTGCGGTCCCCGACGTAAAACAGCGGATCGTAGCCAAAGCCGTTGGCGCCCTTGGCAGCAAAGCCAATCTCGCCACGCACGACACCCTCGGTGCGCAGAACGTCCCCGTTAGGGAATACACAGCACACCGCCGACACAAACTGTGCCTGCCGCTGACCGACGGGGATGTCGGCCATATTTTTGAGCAACAGATTGTTGCGGTCGTTATCGTCAAGGCCATCGCCGCCGTATCGGGCGGAATACACCCCCGGTTCGCCGCCGAGCGCATCCACTGCCAGCCCCGAATCGTCCGCGATAGCCGGCAAGCCCGAAAATTCGCACGCCGATGCCGCTTTGAGGTACGCATTTTCCGCAAAGGTGGTGCCCGTTTCATCTACCTCGGGTAATTCGATGCCGAGGTCACGGTCGGTCACCGCTTCGATGCCGAGCGGTTCCAGTATACGGCTGATTTCCGCCAGCTTATGCGCATTGTGTGTCGCAATAATATAGTTCATAACCATTACTCCTCAAACAATCCTTGGGCGAACTGTGTCGGGTCAAAGGGTTGCAGGTCGTCAATCCCCTCACCCACGCCGATAAACTTCACAGGCACCTGCAAATCCTCGCGGATAGCCAGTACCACGCCGCCGCGTGCGGTACCGTCGAGCTTGGTCAGCACGATGCCGGTAATCCCTGCGGCTTCCTTAAACTGACGCGCCTGATTGACAGCATTCTGTCCCGTGGTGGCATCCACCACCAGCAGTATCTCCTTATCCGCATCGGGCAATTCACGGTCAATGACACGCCCGATCTTCGCCAGCTCATCCATCAGATTTTTCTTGTTGTGCAGACGACCGGCGGTATCGCAAATCACCACGTCCGCACCGCGCGCTTTCGCCGCCGATACGGTGTCAAACACCACTGCGGCAGGGTCAGCGCCTTGTGCGTGTTTCACGATGTCCACACCTGCGCGGTTCGCCCATATCTCCAACTGCTCGATAGCCGCCGCGCGGAAGGTATCCGCCGCGCCGAGAATGACTTTCTTTCCGTCCGCTTTGAGCCGTGCCGCCATCTTACCGATGGTGGTGGTCTTGCCGACGCCGTTGACGCCGATAACCAGAATGACCGACGGCTTGGTGCCGAGAGTCAGCTCCTGTCCGCCTTCCAGCAGTTGCGCCACCGTTTCGCGCAACAGGTCCCGAATTGCCATCGGGTCGGTGATGCCGCGCTCCTTGACCGTCGCGCGCAACTGCTCGCAAATGCGCGAGGCGGTTGCCGTACCGACGTCCCCCATCACGAGAATTTCTTCCAATTCTTCGAACAGCTCCGCATCAATACGCGTAAAGCCGCGCAGCATCGCGTTCATTGAGTTCATCATCGCGTCACGGGTCTTTTTCAGCCCCTGACCGATTTTACCGAACAACCCCATAGGGTGCCTCCTTATTTCTTATCGTCACTACCATCAAGTTTCAACCCAAGCTTCTGCTCAACCTCGCTTGCGCGCAGCTCCAACAGCTTGGAAACGCCGCGCTCCTGCATCGTCACGCCGTAGAGGGTATCCGCCTCTTCCATCGTGCCGCGGCGGTGGGTGATCGCAATAAACTGTGAGCGCTTGCACATCCGCCGCAGATAATTGGCGTAGCGGTCAACGTTGACGTCGTCCAGCGCCGCCTCGACCTCGTCCAGCACACAGAAGGGCGAGGGCGTAACTTTGAGAATGGCGAACAGCAACGCGGTTGCCGCGAGTGCCTTTTCACCGCCCGACAGGGCTTCCAGATTGAGAATGACCTTGCCGGGGGGCTGGATGAACATATCAATACCCGAGCCGAGAATGTCGTCGGGGTCACTCAGGCGCAATTCGCCCTTACCGCCACCAAACAACTCCGCAAACACGATGCCGTATTGCTCGTTGATCTGCTTAAAGCGCTCCACGAACACCTCGCGCATCTGCAAGGTGAGGTCGTTTATCTGGCGAAGCAGCTCTTCCTTGGTGTTCTCCACGTCGGCAATCTGCACTTTGAGGAACTGGTAACGCTCGTTGACTTCCTTAAACTCCTCAATAGCATCGACGTTGACACTGCCGAGTGCGCGAATCTTGTTTTTGAGCTCGGTCACGCGGCGAGTCGCCTCAGTGACGTTGTCGATGGGCTTTGCCACCGCCTCTGCCTCCATACGGGTAAGCTCGTATTCCTCGTACAAACGGCGAGAAAGGTCGTCAACCTCTTTCTTGATGCCGACGCTCTTCTCTTCCAGACGAGCGACCTCTT
>JAZOCH010000213.1:0-13997 GCA_045596425.1 Acutalibacteraceae bacterium
GACCGCTTGGCCTCCGACTTTCAGGTGTCTACCGACGAGGTGTACGGCGACCTGCCGCTCGACCGCCCCGACCTGTTCTTCACCGAGGATACCCCCATTCACACGAGCAGTCCGTACAGCTCGTCCAAGGCAGGCGCCGACCTGCTGGTGCAGGCGTATCACCGCACCTTCGGTCTGCCGGTGACCATCAGCCGTTGCTCCAACAACTATGGCCCGTATCACTTCCCCGAGAAGCTGATTCCGCTGATGATAGCCAACGCGCTGGATGATAAGCCCCTGCCCGTGTACGGCGAGGGTCTAAACGTGCGCGACTGGCTGTACGTGGAGGATCACTGCAAGGCGATTGACCTTATTATTCATAAGGGCCGTGTCGGGGAGGTGTATAACATCGGCGGGCACAACGAGATGAAGAACATCGACATCGTCAAGATTATTTGCAAGGAACTCGGCAAGCCCGAGAGCCTGATCACCTACGTCACCGACCGTAAGGGTCACGATAAGCGCTACGCCATCGACCCGACCAAGATCCATTCCGAGCTTGGCTGGCTGCCCGAGACGATGTTTGCGGACGGCATTAAGAAGACGATTCAGTGGTATCTCGACAACCGTGCGTGGTGGGAGACCATCATTTCGGGCGAATACCAGAACTATTACGAGCAGATGTACGGCAACCGCTGAAAGGAACCGACAGTATGAAACTATTCGTTACCGGCGTGGGCGGACAGCTCGGCCACGATGTGATGAACGAGCTTTACCGCCGCGGCTATGACGGCGTGGGAAGCGACCTTGCCTCCGTGTACAGCGGCGAAGCGGACGGTACACCCGTCACGACGTTGCCGTATGTGTCACTGGATATTACGGATAAGGCTGCGGTGGCGGAGACGATCGCTGCCGTCAAGCCGGATGCGGTGATCCACTGTGCCGCGTGGACGGCGGTGGATGCCGCCGAGGACGAGGCGGACAAGGTGCGCGCCATCAACGCCGACGGCACGCGGTATATCGCCGAGGCGTGCCGCGCGGTGGGCGCGAAGATGCTGTATATTAGCACCGATTACGTGTTCAACGGGCAGGGCGAGGCGCCGTGGCAGGCAGACTGCACCGACTATCAGCCGCTCAACGTCTACGGGCAGACCAAACTCGAAGGTGAGTTGGCAGTCGCCGAGACGCTTAGCGAGCATTTCATCGTGCGCATCGCGTGGGTGTTCGGTATGAACGGCAAGAACTTCATTAAAACGATGCTTCGTTTGGGCGAGACGCACGACACGCTGCGCGTGGTGTGCGACCAGATTGGCACCCCGACCTATACGCTTGACCTTGCGCGGTTGCTCGTAGATATGATTGCGACTGACCGTTACGGCGTGTATCACGCCACCAACGAGGGAGGGTATATTTCGTGGGCGGACTTTGCCGCGGCGATCTTCCGCACGGCAGGGAAGGACGACGTGACCGTCATCCCCGTCACGACGGCGGAGTACGGGCTGTCCAAGGCCGCTCGTCCCTACAACAGCCGTCTGGATAAATCCAAGCTGGTGCAAAACGGGTTTACCCCCTTGCCGCACTGGCAGGACGCGTTGGAACGGTATATTAAGGAGCTGAACAAGTAATATGGGACAAATCACGGTGACCAAATGCCCGATTGAGGGGTTATATATTATCGAGCCGGCGGTGCACGGCGATGCGCGCGGCTATTTTATGGAGACCTACAACCTGCGCGATATGCAGCAGGCAGGGCTTAATATGAACTTCGTGCAGGATAACCAGAGCATGTCGGTCAAGGGCGTACTGCGCGGACTGCACTATCAAAAGGAATATCCGCAGGGCAAGCTGGTGCGTGCGATTAAAGGGCGCGTATTTGACGTGGCCGTTGACCTGCGCGCCGACAGCGCGACCTACGGGCAGTGGTACGGCGTGGAGCTGTCTGAGGAGAATAAAAAGCAGTTTTACATCTCCGAGGGCTTTGCCCACGGCTTTTTGGTGCTCAGCGACGTGGCGGAGTTCTGTTACAAGGTGACCGACTTCTACCACCCCGGCGACGAGGGTGGATTAGCGTGGAACGACCCTGCCATCGGCATTGCGTGGCCCGAGGTTATCGGGGAGTATGCCGGCAGCGCATCCGCCGAGGGATACACTCTTGCGGACGGCACGCCGCTGAATCTCAGCGACAAGGACCAGAAATGGGCAGGCATTGATGAGGCGTTCCGCTTCTAAAACAGGATAAGTAAAACAGAGGAGACAGGTACTATGCAGCACGTATTTATCGTTGGCTCAAAGGGTATCCCCGGCGCATACGGCGGATACGAGACGTTTGTGGACAAGCTGACGGAGTATCATCAGGATTGCCCCGATATTCGCTATCACGTCGCGTGTAAGGACG
This sequence comes from Acutalibacteraceae bacterium, assembly GCA_045596425.1. Classification (GTDB taxonomy): domain Bacteria; phylum Bacillota; class Clostridia; order Oscillospirales; family Acutalibacteraceae; genus UBA5905. The sequence goes on from JAZOCH010000213.1 coordinate 2,375, forward strand.
TGCGCGACGGGGAAGAAACGTATCATAACGCGCGTTGCTTCCACGTCAAGGTGCCGAACATCGGCGCCGCGCAGGCGATTTATTACGATGTAGCGGCGCTTCATCGTTGCTGTCAGTATATTAAAAAGAATAAGATTGAAAATCCGATCGTGTATATCCTCGCGTGCCGCATCGGGCCGTTTGCCGGCTGGTTTCAGCGGCGCATCCACCGCTTGGGAGGCCGGTTGTATATCAACCCCGACGGGCACGAGTGGATGCGGCAGAAATGGTCGGCGCCGGTGCGCAAGTACTGGAAGATCTCTGAAAAAATGATGGTCAAGCACGCCGATCTCATCATCTGCGACAGCAAGAACATCGAGAAATACATTAAGGAGAGCTACGCACAGTATGCACCCAAGACCACCTTCATCGCCTACGGCGCGGAAACGCGTAAGAGCGCGCTCGCGGACGACGACGAGAAGCTGGTGAGCTGGTACGCCGACAAGGGATTGCAGGCAAAGAACTACTATTTGGTGGTCGGTCGTTTTGTGCCCGAAAACAACTTCGAGACGATGATTCGCGAGTTTATGCGCTCCAAGACGGACAAGGATTTTGCCATCATCACCACGGCGAACGAGGCGTTTCTGGCGGAATTGGAGAGTCGTCTGCACTTTGGCGCGGACAAGCGTATTAAATTTGTCGGCACGGTGTACGACCAAGAACTGCTGATGAAGATTCGCGAGAATGCATACGGCTATTTCCACGGCCACGAGGTTGGCGGCACCAACCCCAGCTTGTTGGAGGCGCTCGGCAGTACCGACCTTAACCTGCTGCTCGGCGTCGGCTTTAACCGCGAGGTCGCGGAGGAGTCGGCACTGTATTGGAGCAAGGACGAGGGCGATTTAGCGGCGCTCATCGAGCAGGCGGACGCGCTATCCGCCGAGGAGATTGCCGCACTGGGCGAAAAGTCCTCGGCGCGCATTGCCGAGGCGTACAGTTGGGAATTTATCAGCAAAGAGTACTACAATGTGTTTTTGCGTTGACGAAAGGGTGTTAATGTGAAAAAAGCGGTTGTTGTTGGTGGCAGTAACGGGATTGGCCTCGCAATCGTCAAGAACTTAATCAACAAAGGCTATCATGTTTTCGTTCTGGATGTTTGTGAGCCGGATGCCACCGTGCTGACAGACAATCAAGCATACACCTATTACCGAACGAATTTGTTGGATTTTGACGAAACACTGTTTACCGAACTTGCCGATTGTCCGGACGTTTCTCTTCTAATGATTACGGCAGGGTTTGGACGAGTGGCGAATTTCGAGCATCTTCACACAGCGGAGATCGAGAAATTATTGAAGGTCAACACGATTGCCGCGATTAAGATCATTCGGCTGTTTTACCACAGAATTAAGAGCGATTGCGATTTCTACTGTGGTGTTATGGGCAGCATTGCGGGATGGTGCAGTTCCCCGATGTTTTCCGTGTACGCCGCCTCTAAGGCAGGACTGTGCCGATTTGTTGAAAGCATCAACATTGAGTTGGAGGCTGACGGCTGCGTTAATCGCGTGTTAGACGTTTCCCCCGGCTCAATTAAAGGCACCCGTTTTGATGGCGGCGACAATCAGCCGGCGCAGACGGATGCGTTGGCTCAACAGATCGTGAGCAACCTGTTCGCTCGCGAGACACGCTTTATTCCGGATTTCGATGCCACATACGCGGATGTATTGGAGCGTTATCATGCGGATCGGCACGCGTATGGCTTGCATAGTTATGCGTACAAAAAAGAGTCCGGTCGTGCTTGCAACGAATCGCGTGTTTGTATCGGGTATCTTTCCGGCACGTTTGATTTGTTTCACGTAGGACACCTGAATCTTTTAAGGCGCGCAAAAGAGCAGTGCGATTATTTGATCGTGGGCGTGCATCCCGATGCTTCGCATAAAGGCAAGGAAACGTTTATTCCGTTTGAGGAGAGAATGGCGATTGTCGGTTCTGTCCGGTATGTGGATAAGGTAGTCGAGTCTTGCTCGGAGGACAGCGAAGCGTGGGACAAGTGGCAATACAACAAGCTTTTTGTCGGGAGCGATTACAAGGGCACGGAGCGTTTTCTTCGATACGAGGCATATTTTGCAGATAAGAATGTGAAGATTGTGTATTTCCCCTACACGCAGTCTACCAGCAGCACGCAAATCCGTAACACGATCACAAGCAAAGCCAACAAAGAGAACAAGGAGAAATGAAATGAGCAATATGGACCTGCTCCATAGAGTGGATATCGAGATCGCAAAGGCGGTCGTAGCGTTGTGCGAACGGCACGGCTTGACGTATTATATGCTGGGCGGCACGATGCTGGGTGCCATTCGGCACAAGGGCTTTATTCCGTGGGATGATGATATTGATCTGGGTATGCCCAGAGAAGATTACGAGCGGTTTTTGGAGCTGGCGCCCGAGGAACTGCCCGAGTATCTGAAAGTGGTTAATTACCGCAACGATCCAAGCTATATGTATTACATCACGCGCATCTTGGATACGGAAACCAAGGTCATCGAGGAGCGCATCGGCAACGATAACAAGTATACGAACGCGTCGATTGACATTTTCCCTATCGACGGCACGCCGAACAACGGCCTGCTGCGTAAAATCTACTATTTCCGCGTGATGTATCATCGGGCGCTGATGAGCCTGTGCTATAAGGATTCCATCGACCGCAAGCGCAAGCGCAGTAAAAAGGAGAAGCTTCTCTTGTGGGTTATGGAGCGTATCCCCGTGGAGAAGCTGACCACTCCCTATAAGCAAAAATGCAAAATTGACAAGCTGTTGCGCCGTCAGAAGATTGAGGGAGCAAAATATATAGGAAATATTATGGGCGCGTATCGTACGCGTGAGATCGTCCCTGCCGAATTCTACGGCGAGGGCGCGTTCTACCCCTTTGAGGATATACAGCTGCGCGGTATGGCGCAGGCGGATGAGTATCTGCGTTGGACCTACGGCGACTATATGAAACTGCCGCCCGAGGGTGCGCGCAAAACGCATTTCAAAATCTTGGAGATTCACGGCGAGAGCGTCGCGGAATAAACGCGGACGGGTGCTGAGAGGATATGGTGACTATGAAACTGGCGATATTGATGTCAACGTATAACGGTGAAAAATATCTGCAAGCGCAAATTGACAGCATCTTGTGTCAAGAAACGGATATCCCTTTTGATTTGATCGTTCGGGATGACGGCTCGACGGATGGCACGATAGCGATACTGGATGCCTATCATCGCGAGGGAAAGCTCACCTACTATACAGGGGAAAACTTGGGCGCCGCAAGAGGGTTTATTCAGGCTTTGCGCGATAACCCCGACTACGATTTGTATGCGTTTGCCGATCAGGATGACGTGTGGAACCCCGACAAAATCCAAAAAGGCATAAACGCCGTTCGGGAAAGCACCGCACCGGCCTTGTACTGCACAAACGCCGCGCTGGTGGATGCGGATTTGCGCAGCATCGGCAGAAACACCCACCGCGAAGTGCCGACCTACAATCTGGTATCGGTTCTTTGCTTGGCAAGCTGTGCGCAGGGATGCACCAGCGTATTTAATAAGGCGTTGGCACGGGTGATTCAAGAAAACGCGGTGCCGGACGTATTTATTATGCACGATTCTCTGCTGACCTGCCTGTGTGCGCTGATTGACGGAAAAATCATCTACGACCACGTCCCGTCAATGGGCTATCGTATGCACGGCTCCAACGTGTTTGGTATGTCGACCGCGAAGCAGGGCTTTATGCAGGTCATCAAGAGCCGCATTAAGGAGATCAGCACACCGCAAAAAGTCAGTATGTACGTGCAGGCGAAGAGCATCTTGGATACGTACGGAAGCTTGATACGCCCTGAAAATCAGGCGGTGTGCAGAACGGTCATTCGTTCCGAAAAATCTCTTGGCGCCAGACTTCGATTGGTGTTCAACAAAAACCTAAAACACGACACACTGAACAAAACCATCACCAAAAAACTGACCATCCTTTTCGGGAATGATTGATAGGAGTAAGGCTATGACGTATCAGTTGATTGTCTCTACGATGAACCAGCAAGACGACAGTTTGATTGAGAAAATGAATATTCATTCCGATGCGATTATCGTCAATCAGGCGGATCGCTTCGGGTATCACGAAACCGCCGTGCAGGAGCATACGGTCAAGTGGTATCATTTTGGCGAGCGCGGCATCGGACTGAGCAGAAACAGCGGAATGATGCGTGCACACGCCGATATTATCCAGTTTGCGGATGACGATATGGTGTTTTCCGAGACGTACAGCCAGGACGTATTGGCGGAATACGAAAAGCATCCGGAGGCGGATGTTATCCTGTTTTCCAATCGCTGCCTGAACAAAGACCGTATGCCGTATCCCGTGCATAAGTTTGGTCGTGTGCGGCGCTTTGAGGCGGTCAAATTCGGTGGCGCCAGAATCACTGCGCGCCGAGAGAAGCTGTTGCACAATAACGTCACGTTTTCCTTGCTGTTCGGCGGCGGCGCCAGATACGCCGCAGGAGAAGACGTGACCTTCGTTCAGGACTGCATAAAAGCGGGCTTAAAGGTGTATAAATCGCCGGTGATCGTCTCCACGATGAAGCAGGACGACTCCACGTGGTTTACCGGTTTTCACAAGAAATACTTTGTAGACAAAGGCGCGCTGTTGGCGGCGAATTTTCCGCTGATCAGTCGGTTTGGCATTTACGTCCAAGCTTTAAAGAAGAGCCGCCATTCCGAGTACTCGTTCAAGGAGCTTTTGAGCTTCTATCGGGAAGGTGCGCGTGAGTTCCGCCGCAACAAATAATGCGGTAGGGTTACGGAAAATCAACAAAGGTTCATTTAGGATAAGGTATGGGCAGGAGATAGTATGAGAGCAGTTATTCTTTGTGCTTTGTTTGCGCCGATCGTGTATTTGGCGTTCAAACAGAAAAAATGGTATTTATATCTAACCGTGGCGTTCGTAGGGATTTTGCCTGAGCAATTTTCCGTGCGTTTGCACGATAGCCTGCCGTTGCTCACGGGAGCGCGTGTACTGATTTTAACAGCCATGGTATTTTGGCTGATTGACCGCATCAAGGAGCGACGCTTTTCGATACCGTGGAGCCTGTGGGTCTACTTTGGCATAAACGTGGCGCTGGCGCTGTTCCATCTGTTTTTTGATTTGGATGAGATCAAGCACATCGCAGTCTTGTTGATTGAGCGTGCGTTTGTCATCATCCTGCTCAAAGATATGATCGAGAGCCGCGAAGAGTTTGAACGATGCATAGATTTTCTCATCCTCGGCTGCTGTGCGGTGTCGGTGATAGGTATTTGTCAAACGGTGTTTGATTACGACATCGCCTCGGCATTGCATCTGACGGAAACGATGTCGAGCATCGTTCTTTCCCCCCGTATGGGACTGACGCGTGCCTACGGCACGTTTAACGCCATCTCCTTCGGTTGCTATCTGTCGATAATGCTGTTGCCCATTTACTATCGAATGGAAAAGACGCGTAAACATCGGTATTCGGCGGCGTTTGCGCTGACTTTTGTGGCGCTTATCTGTACCTTTACCCGTAGTGCATGGATGTGTATAGGTGGGGTGTTTTTCCTCATGCTCCTGCAACTGCGACTGAACATGATTAAGCGGCTGATACCGTTCACGGCGGTGATGATTGTGTGTCTAATATTGTGCCTGCCGCAGCCGAAGCTAATGTCGGCGCTTGTGCAGACGGGGCGTTCCGTGATCAATACCGTGTTGATGGTGCTGCCGGGCTTTGGAGAGGAAGATTCGTCGCAGAGCGACCCCTCCGTTTCGACACCCGAAGTGCCGGATAAAGATGAGAACAAGCTGCCGCTGGAATTGGATGAGGAATTCGGGCCAAACGGCTCGGATCCGTCCTATTCCCGTATGGCGCAATGGTCTGCTGTCCGCTATATGATCGGGGAAGGAAAACTGCTCTGCGGCTACGGCTATAACGCGTTCCCTGAGGGAAAGCTGCACTTTTACTTTGATCGATGGCTGGGCGAGTGGGAAACTGCCAAGATGCTGGATGTCGGCTTTGTCGCACTGATTACCGAAACCGGCTTGATTGGTCTACTGGCGCATCTTGGCCTGATTGGCTATATGGCGGTATGCAGCTGGCGGAATCGTCGCAAAGGCGGCGCGTTCGGCTTCTACCGTATGACCTTGTACAGCATACCGCTGTACCTGTTGCTTAATTTTCTTGCCTCGTTTTTGTATGCAGAGCTCATTTGGCTGTTATGGGGCCTGTTCTATGCATACAGCCGATTGGACGAGAAATTATCGCCCGAGGAGGCATCGGATGCCTGTGATTCTGCGTGCTTGGACAAGAAGCAGGCATCGGGAGTTTTTGAGATTATACGGAGGAAGTTATGTCACAAGTTTCCGTGATCGTATTGACCTATAATCCCAACCCAGCCAAGCTGCGGCAAACATTAACGGCAGCAGCACGTCAGCAGGAGATCGATTATGAGATCCTTATCAGCGACGACGGCTCGACCAGAAAGGATTTTTCCTTTTTGCCGACGTTTATGCAGCAGCTTGGTGTGGTGAACTGGCGCTTAATTGACAACGCGGAGAACAAAGGCACCGTGAAGAATTGCTTGAGTGCCCTGCGAGAGGCGCAGGGAGACTATGTGTTTTTCACGTCTCCCGGAGATTATTTGTTTGATGATTTTGTGCTGAGGGATTTTTACCGTTTTGCCGAAGAGCAGCAAGCGTCGCTGTGTTTCGGAAATGCCGTATTTTACTCCGCGGCAGACGGACAGCCGCGCATCACGCAAGTTTACGGAAATCCTGCACAGCCGCAGCTATATGCTCCTGCTGTGTCCACTGCGTGGATGAAGGCGGCGTTTTTTGGCGGCAACTGGGTTATCGGCGCGAGTTATTTCCGCCGCCGCACAGTAGCGTTGACCTATCTGGAAAAGATTGCGAACAGCTCTGTGTATACCGAGGATACCACATCGACAGCCGCCGCGCTGGCGTGCGGTGAGAGGTTGTGCTATTTTGCCCGTAACGTCGTGTGGTATGAGGACGGCACGGGCGTTTCAACCTCTGCCAATCAGCGGTGGAAAGAGATACTGGCACAGGATGTGGTTCGGTGCTTCACACAGCTCAAAGCGGAGCATCCTGCGGACCCGTATGTGGATATTCTTTATCGCAACGTAACCGAAACCAACCGCATTACACGAATTGTTGGTAAGCTTTTGCGCCATCCGATATTGTTTGTGCGTATTTTTCTGTGCAAACGAGCAAAAAGGTTGCCGATCACCTATACAGCGGAGGATATACGGTTTTTGACAGATTTGCTAAGCATAACATAAGCGAGGAGTCGACAAGATGGACGTTATAAAATATCAATTTCCCCCTCACGGCGATGAACGCGGCCAACTGGTTGCGATCGAGGCAATGAAAGACCTGCCGTTCGAAGTTAAGCGGGTATACTATATTTATGACACGTTGTCCAACGTGCGCCGTGGCTTCCACGCTCATCGGAACTTGCAGCAGATTTTAGTTTGCGTTCACGGCAGTTGCAAGATCCATCTTGATGACGGCACCGACACCGCCGAGGTGTTGCTTGACAGGCCGTATGAGGGGTTGTATATCGCCAATGATATGTGGCGAGAGATGTACGACTTCTCCGAGGGAGCTGTGTTGTTGGTGCTGGCATCGGAGTACTATGATGAGGCGGACTATATCCGCAATTATGAGGATTTCATTAAGCAGGTAAAGGCGAAGACGCTATAACGAAAACGGCATTTTACGGATGTGAACGGGTGAAGAAGAAACGTCCGTACAGCAACAGAAATGCGGCGAATTGTTCTCGAATCTATAAGGCGAACAAGGTCGTTTGATCAGGAAGGAGAGAAAAATGAATATTGCAATCATTATCGCCGGTGGAGTCGGGCAGCGGATGGGTCACGATATTCCCAAGCAATTTATCAACGTTTTCGGCAAGCCGGTATTGCTGTATACGCTGGAGAACTTCCAGCGGCATCCGCAGATCGACGCGATCGAGCTGGTGTGTATTGACGGCTGGCACGACGTAGTCTGGGATTACGCCAAGCAGTACGGTATCACAAAGCTGAAGTGGATCATTTCCGGCGGTGCGACCGGACAAGAATCCATCCGAAACGGCGTGTATCATCTGCAGGATAAATGCACCGAGGAGGACGTCGTCATCATCCACGACGGCATCCGCCCGTTGGTGGAGGACTCTGTGCTCTCCGACGTGATTGCCAAGTGCAAAAAATACGGTAATGCGGTCACGTCCCTGCCGTATAACGAGCAAATATTTATTGTGGATGACGATATTTCCACCGTGCAGTATATCCCGAGAGAGACATTGCGCCGTGTGGCCACGCCGCAAGCGTATAAATTCGGTATGCTCAACCGTGCCTATCAAAAGGCATTTGCCGAGGAGATAGGCATCTATGGCTCCTCTTACACCAACACGATGATGGTGGAGCTCGGTGAACGGCTGTATTTTGCGGCCGGCTCGGATAAAAATATCAAACTGACGAATAAGGACGATTTGGAATTGTTTAAGGCTTATTTGAAAGCAAACGGGTTATGATTATGGATATATATAACAATAAACTATATATAGAGGATGTCGCGGCAACGGCTGCGTTGCCCCTCCCTTGGGGGAAATTGCAGGACCGGTCTATTTTGATTTCCGGTGCAGGCGGACTGGTGGGCAGTTTCCTGTCGGATGTGCTGATGTATCAGAATGACCATCGGGGGCTTAATTGTGCCGTCTTTGCTATGGGGAGAAACGAAGCGAAGGCACGGGAGCGCTTTGCTGATTATTGGGACGATCCGCTTTTTCATTTCGTCCGCCACGATATCAATCTTCCCTATCACGGCGAGAAGGTTGACTACATTCTTCATCTTGCCAGCAACACGCATCCAATGGCCTATGCCACCGATCCCATAGGCACGATCACGACCAACGTGTTCGGACTGTATCATTTGTTGGAGTTTGCTGCCGCACAGGGCGTTGAACGGTTTGCTTTCGCATCGTCAAACGAGATCTACGGCGAAAATCGCGGCGATGTTGAGCTTTTTGACGAGAATTATTGCGGATATATTAACTCAAACACTATGCGTGCCGGCTACCCTGAGAGTAAGCGTTGCGGCGAAGCGTTGTGTCAGGCGTATTTGGCGCAAAAGGGCGTCGATGTGGTCATTCCGCGCCTCACCCGTTCTTATGGTCCTACGATGCTAATGTCTGACACGAAGGCGATCTCGCAGTTTATTCGCAAGGCTATCGCCGGTGAAAACATCGTCTTAAAGAGTGAAGGGACGCAGTACTACTCTTACACCTATGTGGCGGATGCGGTATCGGGCCTGTTGACGGTGCTTTTATTGGGCGAGAAGGGGCAGGCATACAACATCGCTCACGAGTCCTCCGATATTATGCTCAAGGATCTGGCGTGCATAATTGCTGGAACGACCGGCAAAGAAGTGGTTTTCGAGCTTCCGGATGCCACGGAAAAAGCCGGTTATAGTACGGCCACTAAGGCCAGACTGACCGGAGATCGGATCCAAGCGCTTGGCTGGCGGCCTCAATACGATATCCGTTCCGGTATCGAGCGGACGATTTCGATTTTAATGTCGGCGCAGGAGTGATCGGCGGTATTTATATGGAGTGAATTATTCGCTCTTGGAAGAAGCGGATCACGTCCGAAAAAGGACAACCTTGCAAAAACAGTTTGTAAAAAGGAGCGAGCATAATGAATGTCCCGTTTGTTAGTTTTAAGCCGTTGGAAAAAGAGTTGGATTCCCAACTGCGTGCGGCGTTTGACCGTGTGCTCACAAACAGCTGGTATATTGACGGAAAAGAAGACCAAGCATTCGAGGCGGCGTTTGCCGCTTATTGCGGCACACCGTATTGCATCGGTGTGGGCAACGGTTTGGATGCGTTGGTGCTGGCACTGCGCGCACTGGATGTCGGTGCAGGCGACGAGGTAATTGTTCCTTCCAACACCTTTATTGCCACCGCTTTGGCGGTGACCTACGTGGGAGCAATTCCTGTGTTTGTTGAGCCCGATATCCGCACCTACAACATCGACCCTGCCAAGATTGAGGAGAAGGTCACCGAAAAGACGAAAGCTATTATGCCGGTGCATCTGTACGGTCAGCCTTGCGATATGGACCCCATTATGGCTATCGCGAAAAAGCATGGGTTATTCGTCATCGAAGACTGTGCGCAGGCGCACGGCGCCACCTATAAAGGGCAGGTCATCGGTTCTTTCGGAGATGCCGCCGGTTTTAGTTTTTATCCCGGCAAGAATCTCGGCGCGCTCGGGGATGCCGGTGCGACCGTGACGGGCGATAAGGCGTTGGCAGATAAGATTCGCGCCATCGGCAATTACGGCTCCGACTATAAGTATCATCATATTTATAAAGGATGCAATTCTCGTCTGGATGAGTTGCAGGCGGCATTCCTTTCTGCCAAGCTGCCGTTAATGGACAAGGTTAACGAGAATCGCCGCGCAACGGCAAAGCGGTATTTGGAGGGCATCACCAATCCGAACATCCTACTTCCTTATGTGCCGGAATACGCCGTGCCTGTGTGGCACTTGTTTGCCGTGCGATGTGAGCACCGCGATGAGCTGGCACAGTATTTGGAACAGAAGGGCATCGGCACCAACAAGCACTATCCAATTCCGATGCATTTACAGGAATGCTACGCCGATCTCGGCATCGCCGAAGGCGCGTTGCCCATCGCGGAGGAGATTAGCCGCACAGAGCTAAGTTTGCCAATGTATTACGGGATGACCGATGAGGAGATCGACTATGTCATCGATGCGATCAACGCTTTTCGCGGATAAAGTAGAGGTTCTCTCGCGGAAACGGGAAGAACGCAATTCCTCCATTGAGCTTTTGCGTATTTTGGCGATGTGCGGTGTGGTGCTGTTGCACTACAACAACGCTTCAATGGGCGGCGGCTTAAAATATGCCGTCGGCACCAATCGCGTGGCTTTGATGCTTTTGGAAAGCCTGTTTATTTGCGCAGTGAATCTGTATGTGCTGATTTCGGGGTATTTTCTGTGCACGACCACTTCTCGGAAGTTTTTTCGCCCGTTGGAGCTGGTGTTGCAGGTGTGCTTGTTCGGCGCGCTGAAATACGCGCTGTTCAGCGCCGAGCACACAGCCGAGGGCTTTCGTGAGGCGATGATACCAAACAATTATTTTGTGACATTGTATGTGGTGTTATATCTGCTCTCGCCGTATCTCAATCGAATGCTGGATGGATTGTCCGATCGCCGCTTCGGCGGTTTTGTGGTGCTGTTGTTGGTGGTGTTTTCACTTTGGCCTACGTCGCTCGATTTGTCTGCGAAATTGTCGGGGGACGTATACAGCGGCCTGAGCCCCGTGAATGCTTTTGAGTCTCAGCGCGGTTATACGATCGTTAATTTTGCACTGATGTACATTATGGGCGCTTATATCCGCCGCAACGAGGAGAAACTGCTTCGGCTATCTGCGTGGATTTCGCCGTTGGTTCTTTGCGCTTGTGTGCTGATACTGACGGCGTGGGCATTTGCTGAACCGACCAGTGCGTGGTGTTATTGCAATCCGCTGGTGATTCTTTGTGCGTGTGCCGCTTTGGTTATGTTTATGC
>JAZOCH010000214.1:0-2187 GCA_045596425.1 Acutalibacteraceae bacterium
GAGATCGAAGAGACCGAAGAGGAGAACCAGGAGGTTATTTACCGCTATCCGCCGCTGTCTTTGTTGGACGATACCAAGGCGGGCGTTGCGGGCAGCTCCGAGAAGGAACTTCGGATGAATGGCGAGCTTCTCGTCAACACGCTGAAGGACTTTGGTATTAACACACGCTTGAGCGACGTTACGCGCGGACCTGCCGTGACGCGCTATGAGCTTGAGCCGAGCGCGGGTGTGAAGATCAGCCGCATCACGGGTCTTGCAGACGATATCGCGCTTCGTTTGGCAACGACAGGTGTGCGTATCGAGGCACCGATCCCGAACAAGGCGGCGGTCGGCATTGAGGTGCCGAACAAGGCGCGCAACACCGTTGGTCTGCGCTCGTTGCTGGATACCCCCGATTTCCGTACCGCGAAGGGCAAGCTGACGGTGGCACTCGGTCAGGATATCGAGGGCAACGCTGTTATGACCGACCTGGCGAAGATGCCGCACCTGCTGATAGCGGGTACGACGGGTTCGGGTAAATCGGTATGCACCAACTCAATGATTCAATCGGTGTTGTTCCGTGCGCGTCCCGACGAGGTGAAGATGATTCTCATCGACCCCAAAAAGGTCGAATTCGGTGTGTATAACGGTATCCCGCATCTGCTCATCCCCGTTGTCACCGATCCGCGAAAGGCGGCTGGCGCGCTTGGTTGGGCGGTCAATGAGATGCTTAAACGCTATCAGATGTTCGCTGAGGCGAATGTGCGTGATATTGCGGGCTATAACGAGATGGCGCGTACCAATGAAGCACTCAAGCCCCTGCCGTTGATTCTGATCGTCATCGACGAGCTTGCTGACCTGATGATGGCGGCGGCAAACGAGGTTGAAGACTCGATCTGCCGCTTGGCGCAGATGGCACGTGCCGCGGGTATGCATATGGTCATCGCGACACAGCGTCCGTCGGTGGATGTTATCACGGGTCTTATTAAGGCGAACATACCGAGTCGCTTGGCATTGACGGTGGCGAGCGGCACGGATAGCCGCACCATTTTGGATGCTAACGGTGCGGAGAAGCTGCTCGGCTACGGCGATATGCTGTTTATGCCGGTCGGTCAGTCGAAGCCTCGCCGTGTGCAGGGCTGTTTTGTAACGAATAAGGAAATTGAGCGGGTCATTGAATTTCTCAAGAACGCCGATAAGCCGCTCGAATACGATCAAGAGATCATTGACGAGATCGAAAAGCAGGCGGCGGCCGCGGGGCGCGCGAACAGTCGCGGTGACGCGATGGATGACGGTGACGCGGATGATGCCGATGAGGCTCTGCCGCAGGCGATCGAGATCGCGGTCGAGGCTGGACAGATCTCCACATCGATGCTGCAACGTAAGATGCGCTTCGGCTATGCTCGTGCAGGTCGCATTATCGATCAGATGGAACAGCGCGGCATCATCGGTCCGAGCGCGGGCAGTAAACCGCGTGAGGTGCTCATCACCCGTCAGCAGTGGATCGAGATGAACATGAACGGAGAAGAGTAAGGTGGCATTATTCACAAAGAAAACGCGCAAGAAGATCTATGCCGCGGTAACTGCGGCGGTGGTGATCTTTTGCCTGGTGATCGAACTCGGACAGATGGTGCCGAGTCTCGGTATCCCGGGCTGGGACGAGCTGTTCTCGTCGGCGAAGTTTTCGAGCACAACTACTATCCCCGAAGGCGAATTACAGGTCTGTTTTATCGACGTTGGTAATGCTGACAGTATCCTTATCCGTCAGGGCGAGGTTAACGCCCTCATTGACGCGGGGGAACGCGGTGACGGGGATGACGTGCTGTCCTATCTCAACGCGCAGGGCGTGAAGAAACTTGATCTGGTGATCGCCACACATCCGCATGCGGATCACATCGGCGGTATGGCGGAGGTTATCAACAACATTGCCGTTGACAAGTTTGTCATGTCCTTTATGCCGGAGGATGAGACCCCGACCACTGCGACCTACCTTAGTATGTTGGAGGCGTTGGATGAACAGAACGTACCCGTTGAAGAGGCGAAGGTCGGGTCGGTATATCCACTGGGCACTGCACAACTGACGGTGCTCGCCCCGCTTTCAGAAAGCGACGAGGCGAACAACATCTCGGTCGTCACCCGCCTAACCTTCGGTAAGCGCAGTTTTCAAGTCGGATCGTAGCCATGTCGTTCTGTGAGCCAAGGAGTTGA
>JAZOCH010000215.1:0-2222 GCA_045596425.1 Acutalibacteraceae bacterium
CATGTACGAAGACAAGACTTTAGTGTGCAAAGAGTGCGGTAACGAATTCATCTTCACCGCCGGCGAGCAGGAGTTCTATGCCGAGAAGGGTTTCGTTAACGAGCCCCAGCGCTGCAAGGCCTGCCGTGACGCCCGCAAGAACGCCGGTCGTCCCGAGCGCGAGATGCACGACGCTGTTTGCGCCAACTGCGGCAAGGAATGCAAGGTTCCTTTCAAGCCCCGCGAGGATCGTCCCGTATATTGCAGCGAGTGCTTTGCTGCTATGAAGGGCGAGAACTAATCATTGTCAACAAACAGCCGCTCACCGCTCGGTGGGCGGCTTTTGTTGTGCGCGCGAAGTGGGGCGTCCTCGACATCCCGTTGCCGAGCCTTGCGCTAAACCAAACGGGCGGATATAGAATCCGCCCCTACGGTGGAATTTGCAGCCAGTACAAACGCAATTCCATTTAGACGAGGCGGCCTTCCGTCGGGGATATGCCGATGGCATCTTGACGAAACCGCTCAAAAGAGGTATACTTGACAAGATGAATTTTCAAGGAGGGGTGCTATGCTGATTCAACTATGGCTGTGCGGCGTGTCGGTTGCCGTGTCAGCAGGGATATTCGCCGCGATACCCTCTCTTTCGCTGTGGTGGTTACCGCTAATACTCGTCGGCGGCTACGTCGGCGGTGTAATTGTACTGGTGCCGGCAGTGGCACTGTTCTCCCTGCTTGTGCGCGATGCCAAGCCGTCCGGCGTGCGCCGTTGCTTTTATCGCTTAGTTGCGCGTTTGGCGCAGTGGGCTTGCTTTCTGTGCGGACTGGGCGTACAGGTGACGGGGACCGAGCAACTCCCCCAGCAACCTTGCTTGGTGGTGGGAAATCACCTCTCCAACCTCGACCCATTGGTGGCACTTGCCGCCCTGCACGGTTGTGAAGCGGCGTTTGTATCCAAACCGGAGAATTTTAAGATTCCCGTGGTCGGATTCATCATGCGCAACGCCGCCTTCCTCCCCATCGACCGCGAGAATCCGCGCAACGCCGTCACCACCATCAAAACCGCGGCACAGCACATTGCCGAGCGCCGCCTGTGTGTCGGCATCTATCCCGAGGGCACGCGTAACAAGACGGGCGAGGGGCTGCTCCCCTTCCACAACGGCAGCTTCAAAATCGCCACCACGGCAAAATGCCCCGTCGCAGTGATGACCGTGCGGTACGAAAAAGGGCGTTTCCCCTATCGCCGTTATGCGCATATTCGATTTGTCGAGGTGCTGGACGCGGACTACATCGCCGCCAACCGCACCGACGCCATCAGCGTGCGCGCACGTGAAATCATCGAAGCGGATTTGCATCATTGAATTTTTGCTGGGCGCTTCCTTAATATCCTAAAAGATAAAAAACCGCTACGGATATGTTTCCGTAGCGGTTTTTTCGTGCCTTGCACTCATATCCCGGCCTTTTGTTTGACAGCGCTTTTTTGATATGCTATATTTTTAGTGAGGTGATTTAGATGCAGGAAATACTATATACACCGACACACATAAAAGACCCCCGAAACCATTATAGAAAAATCTATTTTTCTTCTCATCCGGAAGATATGGTTCTTTTCGACAAAATAGCGGCGGACATCCGCGAAATCGAAAAGGATTGCGTTATTGCCCATATCAGCGACTATGAACAGCCGATAAACGACCGCATTTTCGCGGAATTAAAAGAGTTCCACCTGATCGTGATTCCCATAACCGAAAAATGGCTCTCGTGCGAAAACGAAGAATATGCGTTTTTTATACAAAACAACAAGGCCATCATCCCCATACTGATGGATGAATCTCTTGAAGAGGCATATAATGAACGAACAAACAAACGGCAATATTTATGCATAAACGATGACGATTACAAGCAGAAATTGCGAAAAAATCTCGAAGAAATCCTTTTTGATGCTTCCTTACTGGACGATGTTCGAGCGGTTTTTACCCACAAGTTGTTTGTCAGCTATTGCCACGAAGACCTTGACTCTGCCCAAGAGCTTATTCGCCGTGTTCACGCCGAGGAAACGGGAAGAAGAGTCGCTGTCTGGTACGACAAGTACTTGCCGGCAGGAAAAAATTTCGAGGATTCCATATTTAAAGAGTTGGATGCATGTAACTTCTTCGGAATTACCGTCACCCCGAACATTCTTGCCCGCGAAAACTACGTTAAGTCGGATCGTAGCCATGTCGTTCTGTGAGCCAAGGAGTTGAATCC
>JAZOCH010000216.1:0-7213 GCA_045596425.1 Acutalibacteraceae bacterium
GGCACCCAGGGAGTTGAATCCAGTGGTTGTCTTCCTAAGACCGGCCTCCGACTAACGACCACGTCGGCGGTGTGGGTGCCGTTGGGGTCTTCCTTGCAGTCACGCTGCTTAAAGAACTTGGGTGCCACCTGCGGGAACATCGCGTAGGTCAGCACGTCCTCCTCCTGCTTGACGTACGGAGCCGCCTCAGCTTTGAGCTTCTCCAACTCGGGCTCGAGGGTATCCGCAAAACGGCAGGTGATGGGTTCATCGTCGCCGAGAATCTTCTTGCTGAATTCGGGATCAATGGGCGCAGGGGTCTTGCCGTAGTCGCCGTGAATCATACCACGGAACTCCTTGGTGACCATCTTATACCGCTCGCCCATAATGACGTTAAACACCGCCTGCGTACCGACGATCTGGCTGGTCGGCGTCACCAGAGGCGGATAACCCGAATCCTCACGCACGCGCGGAATCTCCGCGAGCACCTCTTCGAGCTTATCCTCTTTGCCGGCCTCTTTGAGCTGACCGAGCATATTAGAGAACATACCGCCCGGCACCTGATACAGCAGGGTGTTCGCATCCACGCCCAAGGATTTCGGGCTGATTTGTCCGGCGCCGATATACTTCTCACGCAGCTTAGCGAAATGCGCACGCACCACGTTGAGCTGGTTAAGATCCAAGCCGGTATCGTACTCGGTGCCCTGCAACGCCGCTACGAGGGACTCGGTCGGCATATGGGACGTACCGATGGACAAGGGGCTCATTGCGGTATCCACAATGGATGCACCTGCCTCGATACCCTTCATAATGGACATCGATGCGAGACCTGCGGTATAGTGGCTGTGAATGTCAATCGGGATGCTGACCGTCTCTTTCAGACGGGACACCAAATCATAGCAAGCATAGGGTGTCAGCAAGCCTGCCATATCCTTGATGCAGATGGAGTCTGCGCCCATCTCCTCTAAGGTCTTGGCATAGGCGGTGTAATACTCATTGTTATGCACGGGGCTGAGCGTATAGCTGATACAGCCCTGTACGTGCGCTTTTTCCTTATTCGCGGCGCGAATCGCGGTCTGCAAATTACGGGCATCGTTGAGCGCATCGAAAATACGAATCACGTCGATACCGTTTGCCACCGACTTCTGCACAAAATACTCCACCACGTCATCCGCATAGGGACGGTAGCCCAGCATATTCTGACCGCGGAACAGCATCTGCAACTTCTGATGGGGCATCTCCTTACGCATAATGCGCAGGCGCTCCCACGGATCCTCACCCAAGAAGCGAATGCAGGAGTCGAAGGTCGCACCGCCCCAGCACTCGACGGAGAAGTACGGAATCTTGTCCATCTCGGCGAGAATCGGACGCATCTCATCCATCGTCATACGGGTGGCCAGCAAAGACTGGTGGGCATCGCGCAGGACGACTTCGGTAATTTTAATCGGCTTTGCCATGTCACACACCTCGCAAAAATCAGTTCACTGCCAGCAGAGCCTGACCGGATTCCACACTGTCGCCCTTGTTGACGTATACCGCAGCGACGGTGCCGTCGGCAGCCGCCTGAATCTCGTTCTCCATCTTCATCGCCTCGAACACGACCAGAACGTCGCCTGCCTTGACCGCATCGCCCACCTTGACCTTGATGTCAACGATGGTACCGGGCATCGGGCAGGTAATATCCGCAGCGCCGGCAGCCGCAGGAGCAGCAGGAGCAGCCACAGGAGCAGCAGGAGCCGCTACGGGAGCAGGAGCAGCAGCAGGAGCGGCGGCGCCGATCTCCTCGACCTCAACTTCATACGCATTACCGTTTACAGTAACATTGAATTTTTTCATTTTCTGTCAATCCTTTCTATCTGTGCTGTGGGATACCCCATACTGCACCAATTTACTGTTATTATACGCCATTGTCAAGAATTTAGCAAGCATTATTTTCCGCATTTGCACTCGCCGCGGAAAAATTTTTCAATGGATACCGTCCAAACGCCGTTTCCCTCTTCAAATTCTAAACGGCGAAGGATGGGAGCAAGTGCGCCGTCACGACAAACACCCGTAACCGCACCGCGGCAATCCCCCGTATTGAGCACTGAACGGATAAGTCCTTCGCTCATCATCGGCAGCGCGGTTTCCACTGCCAACAGCTCCACGGCATCACCGTCCAACCGAAACAGCGCGTATCCGTCTACGGTACCGCCACTATCGCGCAATACCATCGCATCCGCACCATCGGGAGCGCCGATTTCTTGCAAAAACGCCTTATCGGCGGGCATTATGGTAATCACGGTCAGGCTCCTTTCCGTACTTGATGTATCCGGCGGCAATCTTTTTGGTCGAGCCGGATGCTACCACCAGCTCGCGCACCTCTTTCGGTGTCAGGTAACGCCAGTTGCCTGCCGGCATCATACCGAGCTTTACGCCGCCGATGGCGTTACGGCGCAGACGGGCAACCTCCAACCCCAATTCCTCGCACATACGGCGAATCTGGCGGTTGCGCCCCTCGTACAGCGTAATCTCCACCACGCAACGCCCTGCCTCGCTGGACACGATGTTCACCTTGGCCGGTGCCGTTTTTCGCCCGTCCAGCAGGATGCCTTCTTCAAAACGCAATTTCTGCTCATCCGTCATCGGCGAACGCAGCGTGACGCGGTAGTATTTCGGAATATGGGTGGAGGGATGCATCACCGCGTTGGCGAAATCGCCATCGTTAGTCATCAGCAACAGTCCCTCGGATTCGCGGTCCAGCCGCCCGACGGGATAAACGGATGCCTCCATCCCACGCACCAGCTCTTCCACGCATTTACGTCCGTGTTCATCGCTCATCGTGGTAATATATCCACGCGGCTTATGCAGGGCGATATACACGGGTGCCGCCGCCGCGGCAAGCTTTTTGCCGCGCACGTGGATAACGTCCTTGCGGTCATCCGCCTTATCGCCGATGCTTGCCACGCGTCCGTTGACCTTGACGTGACCGCCGGCAATCAGCTCCTCCGCCTTACGGCGCGAAGCCACGCCGCGCTCGGACAGCAGTTTTTGCAATCGTACCATTGCCATAATTAAAAATCCTTTCTATTTAGAAACGTCTATTTTAAAAGCGTTTCTCCCAATATACAAAACCATTGCCACACCTGCCGATGTAGCGGTGGCAGCGCGCGTTCATCTACACGCCCTGCGGCGCGGATCGGCACACACGCCAGCTCTCTATCCCCTGCCGTATAGCGGACGTTTCCCACCACATCCCCCACAGCAATCGGCGCCCACACAAAGGGCGGTAACTCCACCCGTGCGGTGATGCTCTCTCCCTGCCGCACAACACAGGCAGGAAGCGCATCGGTTGTCAGCGGCACGCTATCCGCCATGCCGCCGGCAACAGGGCAGCTGCTCGGTGCCATCGGCGGTAAGTCTTCGCGGTGTACCAACGAAAACGCGTAATTGTACAAGGCGATGTGGTCGTTCCAGTAATCGCCACCGTTGAGAGTGGCGATTATCAGCGTCACACCGTCGCGTTGTGCCGCCGAAACCAGACAACGCCCTGACTTTTTGGTAAAGCCTGTTTTCAGCCCCACCGTGCCATCGTAGAGCTTTAACAGCTTGTTATGGTTTGTAACGGTCATGCGCACACCGCCGACGGTAATGCTTTCCGCCTTGCTCGCGCATAGCTCGGCGAGCAACGGCTTTTCCAACACTGCCGCACCCAACAGCGCCATATCCCGTGCGCTCGCGCTGTGTCCGTCCTTATCCAGTCCCGACGGCGTGACAAACAGACTGTCCGTCATCCCCAGCATTAATGCACGGTTATTCATCCGCTGAGCAAATGCCGACAGGCTTTCGTCCATCGTCAGCGCCAGCGCATTGGCGGTGTCGTTGCCCGAAGCGAGCAACAGTCCTGCGAGCAAGTCGCGTACCGTTATCTGCTCGCCTGCTTTGAGCCCGATTTGCGTGCCTTCGACGGGCAACGCCGCCGCAGGCACCGTAACGGTGCTGTTCGGGTCAAGATTTTCCGCCGCAAGCAGGGCGGTCATCAGCTTAGTGGTGCTCGCCATCGGACGCGCGGTACGCCCGTCCTTTTCGTACAGAATCAGCCCCGATTCCGCCTCGTACACCACTGCCGACAACGACGATATCGACGGTGCGGCGTGCACCGTCAACCCGTCGGCGCAGAAAAGCAGCAGCATCGGACAAACCAACGCTGCTGTCCATCGTTTCCATGGCAACAGAATCCCTCCATCCGTAGGTTTCTATCAAACCATATGCGGACAGAGAGCGTTCCATTCTTTATACTTCCGCGGAAGAGTCGTCCTTTTTCTTACGGTTGAACAGCTTATCCACCATCTCGGGTACCATCGACACAACGCGGTCTGCCGCCGCAGGCTTGTCCGTAATCGGCAGAATGTTGATACTGCCGTCCTTAACGGAAATAAACGCCACGGGGGTGATGTTGATGCCTGCACCGGCACCGCCGCCGAACAATTCGGCGTTCGACTTGCTGGGCAGGTCGGAGCCGCCCGAAGCAAAGCCGTAGGAAATTTTGGAAACGGGAATCAGCGTGGTGCCGTCCTCGAGGTGAATCGGGGTGCCGACCACAGTATCGGCATCCACCATGCCGCGAATCTTATCCACCGAAACACCCATCAGACCTTCTACGTTCTTATTTGCCATGATTTGCTTCCTCCTTATCGGTTATCGAATCAATGTCATTTCCTTTTAATAACATAAACCGTACCAGCAGCACGATTGCCGCGCCCACCAATCGGTATACCCAAATATGCAACCGCACATCCGCGCTCATCGAACTTTTTTCCATCAAGAAATTCGGCTCGATACGCAAATCGCGCTTACGCACCTTGATAACGCCTGCCAGTGCCGTGAATGACGGATACAGCACGGAGCACACCTGCCCGTAACGAATCGCCGTTGTGTCGGCATCGCCGTTGCATATCAGCATATGCAACCGTAGGTTGTCCACCGTGATACTGCGAAAAGCCCGTCCAACCGCCTGCCCTGCGAGCTTTGAAAGCTCCGCGAGATAGGCAAGCGTGGCACCAACGCCGTCCTGCTTAAAGGAACGGGTTAATTCCTCGCGCAGTTCTTGGATTTTCGAGGGTTTAGCGACCTTTTGCCGCTTTGGGGGCTTGGCGGTTTCCTGCGGCTCCTGCTCACTCGGCAGAAGGGTAATCGGCACACCGAGCACCCGTATACGCACGCGCAATTCACCGTCGTAGGTGATTCGCCCGTAGACGGGAACAAACAGCGCCGCCAGCACAAGCAGAACCACCAGTCCCAACAGCCCTAACAGGATGTATACTACCAGCAAGCCTTACGCCTCCGATTCTTCCTCTTGCCCAAACAGCTCTTCGTCTGTCGGCAGAGAGCTTTCCTGCTCAATCATCTCATCCATCGTGGTTTCTTCCATTAGATTTTCCTGTTTTTGCGGCAGAGGGGGCAACTGCTCCAACGAGGAAATGCCGAAGCAACGCAGGAAATTCGACGTCGTACCGTACAGCAAGGGACGACCGGGCAAATCCATTCGGCCGCGTTCTTCGATCAACCCTTTCTGCTGTAAGCCCTGCATCACCGCACTGCAATCCACGCCACGCACCTGCTCAACAAACGGGCGGCTGACGGGCTGATTGTATGCGATGATGGCAAGCACCTCCATCGCCGCCTGTGACAGCGGCGTGTTGCGGCGAATATCCATCGCCTTGCGCACGTAGGCGGCGCACGCTTTACTGCTGCAAAGCTGATAGCGGTCATCCAGTCTGAGCGCTGTCAAACCGCCGCCGCGCGTGTTGATATCCTGTACCCAATCGTCCGCAATGCGCGCCGTGGTATCCTCATCCAGTTCCAACGCCAATGCCAGACGGCTTAGCGGCACGGGTTCGCCGCTGGCAAACACGATTGCCTCCACCGCGGCCTGATATTGTTTAATTTCCATCGTTTTCTTCCTCCTGTGTGCCGAACGGGTCGTTCTCGTCCCTCTCCTCAGGAACGGAATTATCCCACTCCTCCGGCGGACGCATCTGCACCTGCTGGTCTTTCCCCTCGCCGTCCACGCTGATACGCTTGGTCTTAATCAATTCCAAGAGCGCGAGGAAGGTGGCAACCAGCTCGGATTTTGACTCCGCTTTTTCAAACAGCGAGCGATAGCTCACCGACTTACGGGTGTACAGACGCCGCAGAACGTACGCGATACGCGAAGACACCGACACAATTTTACGCGCCACAATGCCACTGAACGCCTGCGCAGGCGGCGGTAACCGCCGCTTGCCGCGGCCTGCCGCGGCAAGAAATGCATCCAGCATCTCGCTCGGCTGATGCGTTCGGCGATAGGTCAAATCCGGCTCAATCTCGGTTGGTTCGCGCACAAACAGGTCGCCGCCGATATAGTCGGTGGCGAGTCGGCGCGCCATCTGCTGACAAAGCTGATACTCAATGAGCTGTCCCGTCAATTCGCGGCGAAGCTCCTCGGTCTCCTCCTCGTAACGGGGCAACAGCATCACCGATTTGATATGCACCAGACGTGCCGCCATTTCAAGGAATTCGCTGGCGACGTCCATATTGTACTCTTTCATCTCCTTGATGGCGGCGAGATACTGTTCCAGCACCTCCGCAATCGGGATGTCGTAGATATTCAGTTTATTCTTCTGCACAAGGAAGAGCAGCAGATCCAGCGGCCCTTCAAAATCAGGCAGTTTATAGGATATCGTTTCCATTCCTAGCTCCTATATGAGTCATTTTAAAATCCAAACAAGGCAAAGAGAACAGTAAACACGCCGTTCTTTAACAGCATTAACGGTCCGTCCAGCGCACCCGTCATCAGCAGCACAAACAACCCCATCGTGATATAGCGGCTGTTCGCCTCCAAGAAATATGCCCATTTGCCCGGCAACAAGCTGCTCCACAGACGGGAACCGTCGAGCGGCGGAATGGGCAAGAGATTAAACACCATCAGCGAGATATTGACCGAGGCGATGACGTCAATCAAAATCAAATACAGCGCCAACAGCACAGTATAATCGGTGACGAAAAACAGACTCACGCGGAACAGTCCCACCGCAACAACCGCCAGCAAAAAATTGGACAGCGGTCCTGCCAACGCGACCAAGATCATATCCCGTTTGTACTGGCGGAAATTGCGCGGATTGACGGGTACGGGCTTCGCGTAGCCGATGCCGACGGTGAGCATCATCACCGTGCCCCACACGTCGAGGTGCTTAAACGGATTCAGTGTCAGGCG
>JAZOCH010000217.1:0-3896 GCA_045596425.1 Acutalibacteraceae bacterium
CACGGTTAAAATCGGTGAGCATATATTCGGGAGGCAATGCCTTTTGCGCCTGCGATATATAATCGGGATGCAGAATCAACGTGCCGAGCAGACTCTCCTCCGCCGCCGCGGCACGGGGGAACTTATCCGCTTGCGGATTGACCTTGCGAAGCTCCTTGGCCTCCTGCCGCAGAATATTGGTCAACTGCTGTTTTTGTGCCGTCTTTTGCTCGCGGCGTCGGTGATTTTGTATCTCCTGCAAGATGGCGTCCTTCGACACCCCCAACAGGTCGCTCAACCGCCCGGCGTAAACGTCCCGTTCAACGGGGCTGTCCAACCGTGCGAGCACGCCGATGGCATCCTTCATATACCCGACCTTGCCGTTAGGCGTATGAATGTCGTTGACCCGTCCGATCTCCAACAAGCGGTATTCCACCGCGTTGGCGGAGCGTTCCAGCAACAGTTTGAACGCTTCGGCACCGTTCTTCTTAATGTATTCATCGGGGTCTTTGCCGTCGGGGATGGTGACCACTCGTACATCCAAGCCCGTTTTACGCAGGTTGTCGATTGCCTTACTCGTCGCCTTTTGTCCTGCTCCGTCCGCATCGAAAATGAGATTGATGCGGTCCGCGTAACGGGCGATGAGCTGAATCTGCTCATCGGGGAACGCCGTGCCGAGTGCCGCCACCGTGTTGGTAAAGCCTGCCTGATGCATCGCAATAACGTCCATATAGCCTTCGCAGAGATTCAGTTCTCTGCCGGCGTTCTTGGCGAAATTCAGTGCAAACAAATTGCGGCTCTTGACGTACGCCAACGTGTTTTCGGTATTAATATATTTGGGCTTGGTGTCGTCCAGCACACGTCCGCCGAAACCGACAACGTTGCCGCGGATATCAATAATGGGAATAATCACACGGTTGCGGAACACATCGTATGCACCGCCGTTGCGCCCCTTTGCCGCCAAAAACGCGGCAATCAGCTCTTCCCGATGAAAGCCCTTGGCGGTCAACCCTTTGAGCAGGAAATCCCAGCCGGGCGGCGCAAAGCCGAGTCCGAAATGCTTAATGGTGGCATCGGTATAGCCGCGGCGATGGAAATAATCCAGCGCCTCTTTCCCCACGGAACTGTACAACGCCTGATGATACAGCCGCGCCGCCTCGCGGTTTGCTTCCAGAATACGCATACGCAAACGGGAAGAGGCATCGTTCTCTTTGGTGTATTCGGGCAACTTCATTCCCGAACGGTCCGCCAAGAAACGTACCGCATCCATATAATCCAGATTTTCAATGCGTTTAATGAAGGTGATAACGTCACCGCCTGCCTGACAACCGAAGCAATAGAACGAGGACGTCTCGGGATAGAGGTTAAACGAGGCAGTCTTCTCCCCGTGGAACGGGCAAAGACCGACAAGGTTGCGCCCTCGCCGTTTGAGGGAAACGTAACCGGACACCACGCTCTCAATATCATTTTTTGCAATCAGCTCTTGTAAAAAGCTCTCGGGTAATGCCATACGTTCCCCTCCTTTCTCATTATAATACCACCGACCAGCCGCGCGGCACGTACAATTCGTGATACGTTTCCAGCGCGAAATTATCCGTCATACCGGCGATGTAGTCGCACACCGCCTGCTCAACGCCGTCGCGCTCACGGATGAGCGCGTATTCCTCGGGCAAGCGGTCGGGATTCTTGCAATAATAGTCAAACAGCCGCGAAATGATACCGTCCACCTTGCCCTCCTCCTGCTTTGCCTTGGAGTTGAGGTACAGATTGGCATACATAAAATCGTGTAGCTGTAAAAAATACGGCTCAATCGCCTTATCCATCCCCACCGTGTCACCACTGCCGTCAATCATCGCGGTGACCAGCGTATTAATGCGCACCTTATGGCAGTCACCGATATGCTGATGAATCTCGGACGGAATATCCGACTCGCGCAGCACGTCGGCGCGGATGGCGTCGTCCATATCGTGGTTGACGTACGCGATACGGTCTGCCCAGCGAACGATCTGCCCTTCCAACGTCGCGGCAGTCTGTCCCTTGGTGTGGCAGAGAATGCCGTCACGCACCTCCCACGTCAAGTTAAGCCCGACGCCGCCGTTTTCCAGCTTTTCTACCACGCGCACGCTCTGCTCGTAATGGCGAAAACCGTTCGGCATCAGTGCATCCAAACTGCGCTCACCTGCGTGACCGAAGGGGGTATGTCCCAAATCGTGCGCCAACGCCACCGCTTCGGTAAGATCCTCGTTGAGGCGCAGAGCACGCGCAATGGTACGCGCAATCTGCGAAACCTCCAATGTATGCGTCAGTCGGGTGCGATAATGGTCACCTTCGGGCGCCAAAAAGACCTGCGTCTTGTGTTTGAGTCGGCGAAAAGACTTGCAATGCAACACGCGGTCACGGTCACGCTGATAGGCGGTGCGGTACGGACTCTTCTCCTCGGGACGTTCCCGTCCGCGGCTGTCCGCGGAAAATGCCGCCGACGGCGACAGTATCTGTCGCTCGGTTTCTTCCCACGGAATCAACGCTGTTTTTTCCATACGCGCACCTCCTAATGTATGTCATTTATTCGGTTATACGCAGAAAAACCACAAAATCCTGCAAAAAACCGAATTTTTTCTCTTTTTGATAAATTATTTAACGGGGCGAGGCTCATACCCCTCCCCTACCTCGGCAATAACCAGCCGTCCGGCACTGCGTTCGGTCAGCTCTGCCTGTAACGCGCCCTTTTTCTCCATGGGCAGTGAAAAGCACACCGTGACCGTGTCGGTAAAACGGGTATCGGTGACCGTGCCCTCCGCCGCCGCCACCATTGCCGGCACCCAGCCGTATTGCGCGTAGTCACACACGATCTCGCCGTACATACATGGGCTCATCCGCACAATGCCTGCGGCATCCACCGCCAGCTTGGTTGCGTGGGAATAGGCACGCACCAGACCGCCGCCGCCAAGCAAAATGCCGCCGAAATACCGCGTAATCACCACCGCACAGTCGGTGAGATTTTCCTTGCGCAGGACATCCAGCGCCGGAATACCTGCCGTGCCTTGCGGTTCACCGTCATCAGAAAATCGGCAAATACCGCCGTCGGACAGCACGTAGGCATAGACGTTATGCTTGGCATCCCACATCTCCTTACTGCGCGCACGAATAAACGCCTGTGCCTCCTCCTCGGTGGTAACAGGCTGAATGGCGCCGATAAAACGGGATCGCTTTTCGGTAAATTCGTCCACCGCCGCCTTGGCGATGGTGAGATACGGTTGCATAGACACGGAATACCCCCTTTAAAGTGACACGAGTTATCCGAACTCGCATCACATTTCACATAAACGAGAAAAGGGAGTGCACTTGTGTGCACTGCCGCTTTAAGCATAACCTTATTTCTCGCTGGACAGGCCAAAGCGCTTATTAAAGCGATCAACACGGCCGCCGGCATCGTTGAGCTTCTGCTTACCGGTGAAGAAGGGATGGCACTTGGAACAAATTTCCACGCGGATATCCTTCTTGGTCGAGCCGGTGGGGATCACGTTGCCGCAGGCACAGGTGATCGTGGTCTGCTCATAGGTGGGGTGGATACTCTCTTTCATTGCTTGTCACCTCTTTACATAGACTAACAGATAGACTATACCACAACCTTGGCAGAAATGCAAGTAGAAATTTTTTGTTTTTCGCATTTTCTGCAATTTTCCATCGGTGCAAACCGAAACCGCCGACGTTTGTCGGCAGTTTCGGAAATAACTTGGTTACGCTTTGGCATCTTTTTTGAGCCAACGCACCCAGATAGGCGCACTCAACGCCACGGACGAATAGCAGCCCGAAATCGAGCCGAGCAGCATCGGGAGCGCAAAGCTGATGATGCTGTCGACGTGCATCACAAGCGCCACAACCGCCACCGTGCCGATGGCAACGCAGGTCGTCACACT
>JAZOCH010000218.1:0-3884 GCA_045596425.1 Acutalibacteraceae bacterium
CACCTCGACCGCAGTGCTTATCCTCGGTGGCGCGGCGTTGTTTTGGCTGTTTGAGCACGATAACCCTGCCACGATGCAGGGAATGTCGGTGTATAACCAAATCCAAGCCTCCGTCTTCCAATCCGTCACCACCCGAACCGCCGGATTCTTTACCATTCCCCAAGAGGGGCTGACAAACTCCTCTGCGTTGGTTTCTCTGCTACTAATGTTTATCGGCGGCTCTCCCGTCGGTACGGCAGGCGGCATTAAGACCGTCACCTTCGCCGTTCTGCTGGCGGCGGCACTCGCGGCAATCCGAAGCCGTAACGAAGTGTCCCTGTACCGCCGCCGTGTGCCGAAAGAAGCGGTGCATAAGGCAATCGGCGTAACGTGTATGTCCGCCGCCATCGCGTTTATCTCCGCCGTGGCACTCGCGTACGTCACGGATGCCCCTGCGTTGGACATCGTATACGAAGCCGTCAGTGCCACCGCTACGGTTGGCCTATCCCGTGCGCTGACACCCACACTGGGCACAGCCGGACGGCTGATCGTCGCCGCGACAATGTACCTCGGACGCATCGGCCCCATATCGCTGGCGGTCGCCTTTGCGTTTAAGAAAGAAACCCAAAATAACATCAAAAACCCGACCGAAGACGTGCGCGTCGGGTGATGGGAGGAACCACTATGAGTATGAACAAAACCTACGCTGTGCTTGGACTGGGACGCTACGGACAAGCCGTTGCCAAACAGCTCATTGATAGCGGTGCCGAGGTGCTGGCAGTGGACATCAACGAAGCCGTTGTCAACGACCTCGCCGCCGAAATTCCGCTGTGCAGGTGCGCGGACATTACCGATCCTGCG
The DNA here is from genome assembly GCA_045596425.1 of Acutalibacteraceae bacterium. Classification (GTDB taxonomy): domain Bacteria; phylum Bacillota; class Clostridia; order Oscillospirales; family Acutalibacteraceae; genus UBA5905. The sequence goes on from JAZOCH010000218.1 coordinate 841, forward strand.
GTATTTCGTCAGCTCGGTATTGACCACGTTGACGTTGCCATCATCGCGATGGCAGGCGATTTGGAAGCCAGTGTGATGGCAATCACCTTGTGCAAGGAGGCAGGTGTCGGCACCGTCATCGCCAAATGCGCCACTGAGATGCAAAAGACCATATACACCCGTGTGGGTGCTGACCGCACCGTTTTCCCCGAAAATGAATCGGGCATCCGTCTGGCAAAAAACCTGCTCAGCGCAGGCTTTGTGGATATGCTGGAACTGTCCGAGAATGTGTGTATGGTGGAAATTGATGTTCGGCCGGAATGGGTAGGTAAAAGTCTGATCGACCTCAAACTCCGCAACAAATACGACATTAACGTCGTTGCCATCCTCACGGACGGCGAGGTGGTCACCGCCATTGACCCGTCTATGCCGCTGAGTGCCGCGATGCGACTCATTGTCATCGCTAACGTGCGAAAGCTGGAAAAGCTGTACAAGTAAAGGAGATGCTACCTTATGAAAACGAAGAAACTCATTATGTCCGCGTTGCTCGCGGCGCTCACGTGCGTGGCGACCATGATTTTGCGCATCCCTTCGCCGCTCGGCGGCTATATTAACCTCGGTGACGGCATCGTGTTGCTGTGCGGTTGGTTACTCTCCCCTGTTTATGGCTTCCTGGCCGCCGGCATTGGCTCAGGGTTGGCGGACGTGCTGTCGGGCTATATGCTGTACGCACCCGTCACTTTCCTCATCAAAGGCTGTATGGCACTAATCGCCTACTTCCTTACCAAAAGGCTGTGCCGCCATACCCGTCCGTTGACGGCAAGATTGGTCAGCGGTATCACCGCCGAGGTCGTAATGGTCGGCGGTTATCTGGCTTTCGAAAGCTGTATTTACAAATTTGTTCCCTCGCTCGTCAACGTACCGCCCAACGCCATACAAGGGCTGGCAGGTCTCATCATCGGGCTTCTTCTGGTACAGATATTCGAAAAATATCATATTGTTGAATAAAGTAAACAGCGCAAGGTCGATACCGACCTTGCGCTGTTTTATTTGCTTATTCGATTATTTCGCCGCCTTTATTTCCGCGTTGAGTTCATCAAACGTATTGACCAACTCCTCCTCGGGTTTTGCCGTCAGCAGGCTGACCGCAACGATAAGCACCAGACCGACAATGAACGCCGGCAACAGTTCGTAAATAGCGAACACGCCGCCAAGCTTCGCGATGACGAACTTCCACAGGAAGACGGTCACGCCGCCGCCGACCATACCGGCGATGATACCGGCTTTATTGGCACGCTTCCAAAACAGTGCGCTCAGCACCACGGGGCCAAAGGTAGCACCGAAGCCTGCCCAAGCGAAGGACACCACACGGAACACCGAGCTGTTCTGATCCCACGCAATGAAGATGGCAACCACCGAGATAAGAATAACCACCACGCGCGCAAGCACCATCGAAGCTTTATGAGAAACCTTAATTTTGAAGGTATCCTGCACCAGATTCTGCGACACGCCGGATGCCGCAGCCAGCAACTGCGAGTCCGCCGTAGACATTGTCGACGCCAGAATACCCGACAGAATAATACCGCCGACAAACGCCGGCACGTAACCGAAGCGGCTCATACCGCGTGCAATATCCACGATAATGGTCTCTGCGGCAGAGGCGTTGGCGTACTGCGGCAGGAAACCGTTCTTCATCAGCGAATAGCCGACCACACCGATGAGTACCGCAATACCCATCGAGATGACCACCCAGATGGATGCCACACGACGGGAAAGCTTCAATTTCTTCTCATCCTCAATCGCCATAAAGCGGAGCAGAATGTGCGGCATACCGAAGTAGCCGAGACCCCACGCCAGCGTGGACGCTACGGGAAGTGCACCGTAGCTGCCCGTCTCGCCCGTACCAACGTTAAAGCCCTTGAACAGATCCAAATACCCATCCAGACCCTGCACGTTGGCAAACACCGTATCAAAGCCGTTAACAAAGCCCTCGCCGAAGCCGACCACCACCAATAGAGCCACCGTCATAATGATGCTCTGTACAAAGTCGGTCGTGGAAGCCGCCAAGAAGCCGCCCAGCGTGCAGTAAATGATGATAACCGCCGCGCTGAGAATCATGGCGAAGTGGTAATCCATCCCAAACAAGGAACTGAACAGCTTACCGCAAGCCGAGAAGCCCGACGCCACGTACGGCACGAAGAACACCACGATCATCAGCGCCGCAATGCAGGTGATGATACTGCTCTTATCGCCGAAACGCTTTGCAAAGAAGTCCGGCAGTGTGTAGGCGTTAATCTTGGCACTGTACAAGCGCAGACGCTTTGCCACAAACAACCAGTTGAGATATGTACCGATCGCCAGACCGATCGCCGTCCAGCTCGCCTCGGCCAGACCGCCCATCATCGCGACCGCCGGCAAGCCCATCAACAGCCAGCCGCTCATATCCGACGCCTCCGCGCTCATTGCAGTGACCAAGGGACCGAGACTGCGACCGCCGAGATAGAAGTCTGCCGTCGTCTTGTTCTTGTCGCTTACCGCAAAACCGATACCCAGCATCATCGCCATATAGGCAAAAATGGTGCCGAGTATTACCCAATCATGTACTACCATAGCATTTCCTCCTAAAATCATTACTAATAAGAATAACAGAAAATCGCCGTTTTGTAAAGATTTTCTTTTTTGACAGGCAAGTTTCCGCTTGCATTTTGTTAAATTTATGCTATAATATAGTAAACTGTCCCAAATGGGACATTTTGAGAGGGATTTATGGAAAGAGAGCGCTTGTTTTTGTTCGAGGGACTGTCCTCGACAGAAAAGAACCGCTGTTGGGAAATCGACAGCGGCGAAGAGGCATCGTTTGCCAAAGGGGCGGTCATCTACGACACAACCCACGCCAAGCGCGCATTGGCGCTGGTGCTGGATGGGCGCGTACGTGTTGCACACGGACGTGTCGTAATGAACGAGCTTCGCGCAGGCGACGTGTTCGGCGTAGCGGCGCTGTTCGGTGACGAAGACCCCTACCCCACCACCAAGTCGGATCGTAGCCATGTCGTTCTGTGGGCCAA